>JADYYY010000011.1:300000-440033 GCA_020853395.1 Acidobacteriota bacterium | reverse complement strand
GGCGACGCCGCGGCGCGGCTCGGGGACGAGCCGCTCGCCTCGCCCGACGACACGTGGACGCAGGACGGCGACGCGTGGACGACCACGGCGCCGGAGGCCGGCACGCTGCACGTCCTGCGGTGGACGCAGCCGGTCGAACTTACGCCGGGCGACGACGCGCGGCTGACGTTCCAGTCGCAGCTCTCGGCGATCGACGCCCGGGCGCACGTGCAGGTCAGCCTCGACGGCGAGACCTGGATGACGCTGGCGCTCGTCGGTGTCAGCGACGCCTGGCAGGACGTGGAGGTGGACCTGTCCGCGTTCCGCGGCCTCGTCGTTCACGTCCGGTTCGCGTTCGAAGGCGCGACGACGGCCACGGGGGCGACGACCGACGCGTGGAGTGTTCGGGAAGTGCGGATCCAGACCGGCACGGGACCCACGGCATCGGTTCGCCACGTCACCCTGCCGGTCAGGGGCGCGACGATGACGCTCCCAAGCAGGCGTTCGCCGGCGAGCGAGCACGTCACGAAGTAGGCCGTCGAAGCCGCCGCGGCCATCGGCGCGTCGGCGGCTTCAGGTCAGGCAGTGAGTCAGCACGTCGAGTTCCTGGATGTCGCGCTCGTGGGCGCCCATCGTCGCACTCGATGGAGACGACGCCGGCCTGTGCTGATGATTTGGTGCTGCAGGACCTTCAGGCCGGCTTCACGCCGATCGTGACCAGCAAGTACCCTTGGTTGTACGTACCGAGGGCCGCGTCGCTCTTGTCGGCCATCCATCTGGCCAGCTCGTTCCGCAGGGCGTGCCCCACGGGCAGGAAGTTCAGCGCGTGGTGCGCTCCGACCGAGAACTCGGGCAGCGGCTGCAAGCCCGCCGCGCGGAATTCATCACGTAGTGTGTGTACCGGCACTTCGATGCCGTAGATCCAGGTGCCGTCGGCCTCCTGCATGTCCTTGCCGATGCGGTACGCCAGCGAGGCCGCGTTCGGCACGAGCGACAACACGCGCCGGCGCGTCACACGCGCCTGGTCGGCGAGCATGGGATGCCGTTCGGGCTCGGTGAAGTGCTCGAGCAGGCCGGAGCTCCACACGGCGTCGAACGCGTTGCCGGCGAACGGCAGCGGCTGCATCGCGTCCGCCTGGATCACGTCGACATGGACGCCGAGATACTGCGCACAGCCGCGCGCGAACGCCAGGCTGTCGGCGCTGATGTCGAGCAGCGCGACCGATCGGCCCGCGAGCGCGAGCGCGAGCGAGATTTCGCCCGACCCGCTGCCGATCTCGAGCACGCGCTCTCCGGGTGCGGTCGCGTCGAGCACGGCTCGTCCCCACGACGAGAGCTCTCCGCGCTGAAGGCGGCCGAGCACGTCCTCGCGCAAACCTGGATACACGATGACGCGATGCCACTCGTCGCCGCTTAGACGCGAGTCGTGGTCACGCTGAGGCAACTGATCCACGGTGGTTGAAGCTTGGCGAGGCGTCCTGCTGGAGCCGTGCCGCCGTTGGCTGACGGTATGATAGCCCGTCGTCGATCCCGCCCCATGTTCGTCACCGACCGATTCGTCTACCTGCACCTGCCGAAGACCGGCGGCACGTTCGTGGCGTCGGTGCTTGCGCGCATTCACGCACGACGAGGCGACGCGGTCGAGACCATCTGGGTCGATCCGGCGCATCCGCCGGCGCTGCCGCCGATATCCCGGGGCCGGGCCGCGCGCATCATGCTCACCACGCGCAACCAGCACGGCACACGGCGCGATATTCCGCCGCTCTACGCCGACCGGCCCGTGCTCGCGACGATTCGCAATCCTTACGAGCGCTACGTGTCGCAATACGAGTTCGCCTGGTGGCGGCATCAGCCCGACATGTTCGGTCCGATCGACGATGTCCGCCGCCGCTATCCCAGCTTCCCCGCCCTGAGCTTCGAAGACTACCTCGACTTGGCGAACAGCGCGCTCTTGCCTTTCCGGGAATCCGTGGCGTCAGACGACTCTCCCGGGATGCACACGCAGCAGTTTCTCGAGTACTTCTTCCGCGACCCGCACTCGGCGTTCGCTCGTCTGCTCGCCGGGACGTTGTCGGCCGACGACGCCGCGCGAGAGCTGACGGGGCTGAGGCTGCTGAACCAGTGCCGCCTGAACGACGACCTCGCAGCCGCTCTCGATGAGATGGGATACGCCGCGGACGAAGTCGACACCGTACGGCGCGCCGCGCGAGTGTGGCCACCGGAAGGCGGGCGCGCGTTGGACGCACCGTGGGAGCGTTACTACTCCAAGGAAACGATGGCGATGGTCGCACGAAAGGAGCGGTGGCTGTTCGAGTGGATTCCGGAGTTCAGGACGCTGGCGCGCGCCCTGTCGAGCTGTGTCGAATGACGACGACACGCGAACCGGCCAGCACGCCAGGAGCGCCGGACGATCTCGAGCGCCGGCTGGCGCCGCTCATCGCGTGTCCCCTTCCGTTCCACCTCAATCGTGAATGGCAACCCTGCGCGGTGCTGGAGCAGGGCTCGGCGCCGCATCGGCTCATCGTCCTGTCACTGCCGAAGGCCGGCACGTACTATCTCGCCGAGTTGCTGCGCGCGTGGGGCTCGGCGCCGACGCATCTGCACGTGTCGCTCGGATCCACGTGGGACTACCGGCAGCGCACGCTCGACGAAATCCGGGCCGACAGCTTCCGTTACGAAGTCGCCGTGCCGCTCGAGCAGTCGCTGGCCCTTGTTCGCGAAGGCCAGTTCGCCGTCGGCCACATCGAGCACACGCCCGCCGTTGCCGACCTCCTGCGGCCGTTCCGGAAGATCTTCATCTACCGCGACCTGCGCGACGCGCTGATCTCGCAGATGCGATTCCTGGTGAACAACCCGTCCACGGCCGGGCGCATCGGCGCGTGGAAGGACCTGCCGGACGGCGCGGCCAGGATGGCGGGGTTCCTCGCCGACCCGAAGGAAACGGACTACATGTTCGGGCTGTTCCATCGAATGCGCCCCTGGATCGACCAGGACGACGTGTTCGCGCTCTCGTTCGAGGAGTTGCACGGCGACGTGTCCGATGGCGCGCGACAGGCCCGGCTCGGCGCGCTCCACGCGTTCGCCGGAGCCGCGCCTTCGGACGAGGCTCCCGCGGCCACGGCAGACCGGCTGCGCGGCTGCAAGGCCATCACCTGGTCCGGCGAACGCAGTGCTCGGCCACGTCACTGGAGCGACGAGGCGGAGCGGCTGTTCGTTTCCCTCGGGGGACATGAGTTGAACGCGAGCTATGGCTACCACGCCTCGCGGGAATGACGCTCCGGAGCACGGCCGCGTGCCCGACGCGGCGAGCGCCGAGCCGGTGCGAGACGCGGCGGAACCCGAGTCGCACGAAACGACCAGTCACCTGACCGCTACGATCGGTCACCAGCGCCGCGAGATCCAACGCCTCGCCGCCGAGCTTCAGGCGTCGGCTCACCTGCTCGATCAACGGACGCAGGACCTGTCTCTCTTGGGCGCCGAGGTCACGCGCCTCACGATGGACTTGCAGTGGAAGCCGCCGCACTCGCGCGAACGCGTGCTCCGATGGCTGCGGCACCTGATCCGGAGCGCGGGACGGCGGGTCCGCCAGTCGCTCGTGCCCGCCCTTCGCGTTCCGGTGCGTGCAACCCGAGGCGCCTACGCGTCGCTCGTGCCGGCGCGCGCCCGAGCAATGCTCGAGCAGGCGCTCTCGCGTCAACTCATGACGTGGCCCACCTACGCGTTCGATCGGTACAAGCGGACGCGCCAGGATCTCTACGGCACCGACGTCGGGTCGCTTCGCGTGCCCGTCACGCCTGGTCTCGTCTCCATCGTCCTGCCGGTGTACAACGGCGAGGCGACCGTCCACGAGACGATCGACAGTGTGCTCGCCCAGCGCTATGGCGCCTTCGAGCTCATCGTCGTCGACGACGGCTCGAGCGACGACACGCCCGCGATCGTGGAGGCGTACGCGCGCCGCGATCGTCGCATTCGCGTGGTGCGCCAGGACAACGCGCGGCTGCCGCGGGCGCTGTCCAGAGGATTCCGTCTCGCGACCGGGGAGTTCCTGACGTGGACCAGCGCCGACAATCGGCTGAAGCCGGCCTTTCTCGAGGAGATGGTCGCCTGCCTCGGCCGTCATCCCGAGTGGGACATGGCCTACGGCGACCTCGACCTGATCGGCGAGCACGGCCGGCTCCTCACGGGCACGACGATCTGGGATGGGTGCCAGCTCCCTCCTGGCAGCGGCCACGTGCACCTGCCGCACGTCCCGGCCGAGCTGAACGTCGTCGCCAACAACCACGTCGGCGCGACGTTTCTCTATCGGCGGCGCGTCCCCTATCTCGTCGGTGACTACAGCCCGCACCGGTTCATCACCGAGGACTACGACTACTGGATGCGGATCAATGCGCTGATGACGCTGCGTCATGCGGACGTGGACGAGCCGCTCACCGACTACCGCTTCCACGATCGCTCGTTGACGTCGCGGTGGCACGAGTTCGACATGTGGCGCCGGCGCGACCGGCTGATGGTCTTCGAAGACTTCCGGCGCGACTTCTATCTCGCGCCGATGCTCTGGATTCTGGACGGCGACGACGGCGCGCTGCGCCGCGCGCTCACGGCGGCCATCGCACGCGCCGGCCATCTGATCTACGACGAGACCTACGCGGTCGACGACCTGCCGCCGTTCGGCATCCCGATCGTGCATGCGTGCACGACGGCGGACCCGGCAGCCGCCGGGAATCCGCGGCCGTCACTTCCTCGATCCGCACACCGCGTCTTGCTCACGTCGGCTTCGGTCTTGCCGGATGTCGTGCCGGACGGCTGGACGTGCTGCATCGCGCTCGGCGCACCGAGCACGTTGCCGGACCTCCGCGACTATCGCGGCTGGATGGCGGCGAGCGACGTCGGCACGGTCTTCCAGGCGATCGATGCCCGCGTCAAGTCGGACTCGCTCGCAGAATGGGAACAGATCGCCGAGTCCGCTCCTCGCGGCGCACTCGACGCGTCCGTCGTGATTTGCACGGTCGAGCCGAGCGATCGTCTCCGCGAGTCGATCGCAGCCGTCGCCGCGCAGTCCTTCGATCACGCCCGCTACGAGGTCATCGTCGTCGCAAACACGCCTGCACCGCAGGCCGCGCTGCGCCAGACGATCGACGAGCTTCGCGCCGCCCACTTCTCCGCCCGCCCGGACCACCTGCGCTCCCTCGTGTGTCCCGTGCCCGGGCTTTCAGCCGCGCGGAACGCAGGGCTCGCCGCCGCCAGAGGCGACCTCGTCGTGTATCTCGACGACGACGCGGTGGCAGAGAACACGTGGCTGGCGGAACTGCAGGCGATCTTCGCCGCTCGCCCGCAGGTCGGCGTGGTCGGTGGACACATCCTGCTGCGAATCCCCACGCCGCGGCCGGCCGCGCTGCGCCCAGGCTGGGAGAAGTACTGGAGCCACTACGTCACCACCTTCACGGAGTACACGGAGGTCGAGGACTGGCGGCAGTTTCCCTGGGGCGCCAGTTGGGCGGCACGGCGTGAAGCGCTGCTGCGGATCGGGGGCTTTCGCAGACGATACGGACGCCGAGGCACGGACTACTGGGGGGGCGAGGAACTGGTGGCGGCGCTGCTCGTTCGCCGCCTGGGCTACGCGGTCGGCGTGCATCCGCGCGCGGTCGTCCACCATGCCGTGACGCCGGCGCGCATGTCGTTCGCGCACGTGCGGCGCACGATCGCCGCCGGCCTTCTGGTCGGGTATCACGCGCAGCGGGACCTGTATCTTCCGTGGAGGCCCGGCGGCCCACCGCGCGCGATCCCCGCCCTGCTCCTGAGCCATGTCGATCGGACGGTGGAACCGGGAGCGAGCCGCTGGCGAGATGCGCTCTATCGCAAGCTCGGCCAGCTCCGGCTCCTCGCGGCCGAGGCGTCGGATGTCGTCCGGCGCCTGCGGCGGCCTACCGTCGCTCGCCGATCATGAGCAGGAAGTCGCTCGCGATGAGCTCCGCATCGATCAGCGCGTCCTCCGCGAGCGCCACCAGATCGATCACCTGATCGGCCTCGCGGTCGTCGTCCACGAAGTTGTGCATGATGCCGTTGTAGAGCAGGTGCTGCAGCGTGCCGCCGAGCGGCCGGCGCGCCACCGACGCAAAGCGCTGATCGAAGAGCCGAACGATCTCTCCCGATCGGATCGCCGCCGAGAGCGATTGCGCCGTCACGGCCGCGGGATCCGGCCTGGCTTCGCTGAACTTCGTCGCGCCCCAGGGGAAGCGCCGCAATCGCTCAGGGACGCGCGTCAGGATCGCCCGCACCAACGACATCTGCGTGTCGGTCCACTGGAAGCGCGACGGGCCCGTGTAGCCTTCGATCACGAACACGCCGCCCGGGGCGAGCGCGGCGTACACCTGATCGAGCAACGCCTCGAGCGCCACGATCTGGTGGAGCTGGTGGCACACGAGCACCAGATCGTAGGCGCGGCGCGGGAGGCGCAGCGCGTTGAGATTCGCCGTGTCGAAGAGGCCGGCCGCGCCGCTGCGGAGGCGGTTGGCTTCGGCGCGTCGAATCGTCTCGGCGTCCGAGTCCACGCCGTCGACCCGCGCGGCGAACCGCTGTTCGAAGAGGAACGAGCTGCGAAGCCCCTCGCCGCACGCCAGCTCGAGCGTGCGATCGAGCGACCCGCCGCGGCGCGCCGCGACCCACGCCTCCCAGGGCAGGCCGTCGATGAGGCCGCGCTCGCGGTAGTGCCTGGCGACCGCCGGATGGTCCAGCCACGAGGCGCGGCTCACGGAGGGAGGTGCGGCGTCCGGCATCACCTGGTCTATTCTTTCGCGTGCGCACGCCCGCGCGCGACGATCGCGTCGCGCAGGCGCGAGGCCACTCGTGGCGTCACCGCGCGACACCACATGCCATGCCGGACATCTCGATCCTGATTCCGACCTACACCGCGGCGGATTTCATCGATCGCACGCTGCGGATCGCCCGCGGCCAGACGCATCCCCACGTGTCCATCCTCGTCTCCGTCGACGCCTGCGCGGACGGAACGCTCGACCGCGTCAGGGCACACGCTCGCGACGATGCGCGCATCGTCGTGTTCGCGCAGGAGCACCGGCTCGGCTGGGCCGCCAACGTCAACTTCCTGATCGACCAGGTCCGAACGCCGTACTTCTTCGTCTACTTCCACGACGATGTGATCGTGGCCGAGTACGCGGCGAGGCTCGTCGCCGCGCTCGAGGCAGCCCCGGACGCCGCGAGCGTCCACGCGGACGTACAGCACTTCGGCGCGTCCGACCAGCTCTCGCGAGGCCGCGAGTACGCGGGGCCGGCGCCGCGACGCCTGTTGTCGTTCATGCTGGCCCCCCATCGGGGGTCGCCGCTGCGAAGCCTCATCCGGCGCGATCGCGCCGGCCATCTTCGCCTGCCCGATCACGGCGCGCAGGGCTATCTCGCGAACGAGCCGTTCCTCCTCGACCTCATCGCCGCCGGACCGGCGCTCCACGTTCCCGCCCCGCTCTACTTCCGGCATCACTTCCGTCCTGGCGGCTTGACCGCGGCGTGGCGTCACATCGATGCCACATCGGCGATGACGGCGCTGCGCGCGCACGCCGCACGCGCGGTGACGACGCTCGAGCGCGTCGCGGGACCAGACGCCGCGCTCCGATCTCTCCTGCTCTCCGCGGCGTGGTTCTGGCTCGCTCCCCACGTCGAGGAACTGGAACGCCGCACAGGGCGCGCGACGATCGCCGGCCCGGCCGATCTGCACCCGGCGTTCGCACAGCTCGCGGATCCGGCCGCCTTCGAAGCCTGCGGCGCCGGGATCGCCGGCTGGTATGCGGAACGTTGGCATCGGTCAGGTGTCGGGCGGGCGTGTTGACGTGGAGGAGCGCGGGCGGCGCCCTTCGCGCACGCCAGACGCCATGCCGAAGGGCTCGGCCGTCAGCCGACCTCGCTCACCTTCACTGGCCGGCCGTCGCGGAGCGAACGCATCGCGGCGAGGGCGATGGCGACGGGTTTCCGCCCGTCGAGGCCGGTGACCGGTACCGGCGCGTCGCGCTGGATGGCGTCGACGAACGCGGCGATCTCGGCCGCGAAGCTCTCCGTGTACCGATCCATGAAGAAGTTCAGCGGCAGGTCCGTGCGCACGCTCGCGGCGTCGCTGATCGTCGCGGCGTTCGGGTAGTTGTTCGCCGTGCTGATCGCGCCTTTGCTGCCGAGCACCTCGACGCGCTGGTCGTAGCCGTAGCTCGCGCGGCGGCAGTTGTCGATGGTGCCGATCACGCCGTTCGAGAACGTCAGCGCGATCACCGCCGTGTCGACGTCGCCGGCCTCACCGATCGCCGGATCCACGGTGACGGCGGCCTTCGTGTAGACCTCCTCCACGTCGGCGCCGATGAGGAATCGCGCCATGTCGAAGTCGTGAATCGTCATGTCGAGGAACATGCCGCCCGACGTCCTGACGTACGACACCGGCGGCGGCGCCGGGTCGCGGCTGACGATGTGGAGGATTGCGGGCGTGCCGATCTCGCCGGTCTCGATCGCCTGCCGGACCCGCCGGTAGTTCGCGTCGAACCGCCGGTTGAACCCGACCTGGAGCTTCACCCCGGCCGAGGCGACGGCGGCGAGCACGCGATCGATCGCCGCGAGGTCCTGCGCAATCGGCTTCTCGCAGAAGACGTGCTTGCCGGCCTGCGCCGCGGCGATGCAGAGCGGCGCATGCGTGCTGGTCGACGAGCACACGAAGACCGCGTCGATGTCGCGATCGCCGAGCACGTCCTCGGCGCGGTCGGTCGCACGGGGAATCTGCAGCCGGCTGGCGAGCGCCTGAGCCGAGGCGAGATCGACGTCTGCGACCGCCGCGATGCGCGCGCCTGGCACGCGATACGCCACCGTCGAGGCGTGCACCTTGCCGATCCGCCCCGCCCCGATGACCCCGATCTTCACTGCCGTCGTCATGCGTCCTCACCTCCACACGATCGGATCGCGACCTGTCACGTCGTTGCTCACCGCTCAACCTGAGAGCGCTGGAATCCTCGTGCGTTGCGGTCCAGCTCGCGCCGAACGTCAGAGGCCAATCGTCCTCAGATACTGGCGATTGCGGCGCGCGCTCTCGGCCGGCGCGCCCATGCCGGGCAGCACGTCCTGTTCGACGACGATCCAGCCGCTGAAGGCGCGCCGACCCAGCCAGGCCTTCACTGCTGGGAAGTCGACGTTGCCCCGGCCGAGCTCGCAGAAGAGGCCGCGGCGCACGGCGGCGAAGTAGTCCCAGCCATCGCGCCGCGCCTGCCGGGCGATTTCCGGATCGCAGTCCTTGAAGTGCACGTGCCAGATTCGATCGCCGAGCCGATCGAGCCCGGCGTCCACCACGCCGGGATCGGTCCCGCCGCTGCCGTACAGGTAGTGGCCGGTGTCGAACACCAGCCCGAGGAGCGACGGATCGGTGCGCGCCATCAGCCGATCGACCTCGGCCGGCGTTTCCACGTAGCCGGCACAGTGGTGATGAAAGACGGTCCGCAGACCGGTCTCCGCCCTGACCGTGCGGGCGACGCGCTCGGCGCCGTCGGCGAAGACGGTCCACTCGGCGTCGCTCAGGCCCATGGCCTCGGTGACGCGGCCTGCGTTCGCCGTGCGGACCGGATCGCCGCCATTGTTGTCCGCAAGGACGACGACGGGCGACCACGCGCCCGGCCCGGTCTCCGCGACGCTCGCGAGCAGCATCGCATAGCGAAGCGCGTCGGCCACGCCCGCTTCGTGCTGCTCGCGGTGCTTCAGCGCGACCGGCACGAACGCCCCGACCATCGCGAGCCGCCGTTTCTCGAGCGCGTACCGGAGGGCGGAGGGCTCGGTGGGCATGAACCCCCAGTCGCCCAGCTCGGTGCCGACGTAGCCGGTGTCGGCCAGCTCGTCGAGCATCTGTTCGTATCCGTAGCGCTCGCCCTCGAGCCCCTCGAACTCGAGCGTGCCCCACGAACAGGGGGCGTTCGCGATCCGTGGCCGTGTCATAGGAAGTGCCGTTCCTTGCTGCGCATCGCCTCGTACGTCCGCCGCGCCTGCTGCACGGCGGCAATGCCGCTCACTTCGGCGACCGGCACGTCCCACCAGCTCTCGTAGTCGGGCACGCCCACCAGCCGATCGTTCTCGATCGTGATCACGGTCGTGCGGTCCGCGTCTCTGGCCGCCGCGAGCGCCGCGACGTACTCGTCGTACGTCCGGCATTCGATCACGTGGCAGCCGAGGCTCCGCGCGTTCATGGCGAAATCGATGGGGAGCGGCGCGACGTCAGCCGCGCCGTCGCCTGGCAGAACGCCGTCCTGCCTGCGCAGGAACCGCGTGCCGAACCCGCCCATGCCGAGCGATCGGCTCAGGCCGCCGATGCTCTTGAACCCGTGGTTGTCCCAGAGCACGACGATGAGCTTGATGCCTTCCTGGACGGCGGTCACCAGCTCCGACGAGAGCATCAGGTAGCTGCCGTCGCCCACGATCACGTACACGTCGCGTTCGGGCGCGGCCATCCTGGCGCCCAGGCCGCCGGCGATCTCGTAGCCCATGCAACTGTTGCCGTACTCGAGATGGAACTGCTTCGGGTGCGCGGCGCGCCAGAGCTTGTGCAGGTCCCCGGGCATGCTGCCGGCCGCGTTGAGCATGATCGCGTGCTCGCCCGCCGCGTCGTTCAAGGCACCGATGAGCTCGCCCTGGCTGGGCAGCGGCGCGTGGCGCACGTCGTAGAGGCGCTGCACTTCGCGATCCCACTCCTCGTGCAGGCGTTCGCAGGCGTCGCGATAGCTCCCGTCCACCGTGTAGCCGGCGAGCAGCGCCGCCAGCTCTTCGAGCGCGGCGCGCGCGTCGCCGACGAGCGCCACACCGTGGTGCTTGCCGGCGTCGAACTCGGTGACGTTGATGTTGATGAACCGGACGTCGGGGTGCTGCCAGATCGTCTTCGAACCGGTCGTGAAGTCGCTGTAGCGGGTGCCGATCCCGATCACCAGATCCGCCTCGCGGGCCACGCGGTTGGCCGCGAAGGTACCGGTGACGCCGATGGCGCCAAGGTTCAGCGGATGATCCCATCGCAGGCTCCCCTTGCCCGCCATCGTCTCGCCGACCGGGATGCCCGTGTCGCCGACGATGCGCGCGAGGAGGCCGGTCGCGTCCGAGTAGATCACCCCGCCGCCGGCGACGATCATCGGTCGCGCGCTCTGCCGGATCATGTCGGCCGCGCGCGCGATCAGATCGCGATCGGGCCGTGGCCGCCCCACGCGCCACACCCGCTTGCGGAAGAAGGCAGCCGGATAGTCGTACGCGTCCGTCTGCACGTCCTGCGGGAGCGCCAGCGTGACGGCGCCCGTTTCGGCCGGGCTCGTGAGCACGCGCAGCGCCTGAGGCAGCGCCGTGACCAACTGGTCGGGCCGGTTGATCCGATCCCAGTAACGGCTCACCGGCTTGAAGCAGTCGTTCGCCGATCCGTCCTGGCTGTGGGGCGACTCGATCTGCTGGAGCACGGGCGCGACGTTGCGGCGCGCGAAGATGTCGCCGGGCAGCAGCAGCACGGGCAGGCGGTTCACCGTCGCCGTCGCGGCGCCCGTGATCATGTTCGTCGCCCCTGGTCCGATCGACGAGAGGCACGCGAACGCCTGGAGGCGGTTCCGTACCTTCGCGAATGCCGTCGCGGCGTGCACCGCGCCTTGCTCGTTGCGCACCGGGTAGTAGGGGAACTCGGGATGTTCCAGGAGCGCCTGGCCGACGCCCGCCACGCAGCCATGGCCGAAGATGCCGAAGCATCCGGCGAAGAACGGCGCCTCGACGCCGTCGCGCTCGACGTGCTGCTGCGTCAGGAACCGCACGAGCGCCTGCGCCATCGTGAGTCGGATCGTCGTGCCGTCAGCCATGCCCTGCTCGCTTTCCATGAAATCGCGGCTCAGCGCCGGCCGACATCGTAGACCGGGACGCGCGGGTCGGCGGCGCGATACGTCGCCGTGACCCAGGCGTAATCGGGATCGTCGACGTTCGCGAGGCTCTGCGCCGAGCCGGCCAGCACGTTCAGGTAATACGCGGTGTAGCCCACGGGACAGGCCACCGGGTGGTACCCTTCCGGCACGATCACCACGTCGTCGCTTCTCACCGTCATCGTCGCGTCGATCGGCAGGCCGGCCTGCTGCAGCGGCGACGTCGCGTCCGTGTAGACGCGCTGGATGGCGAACCCCTCCGGGCGATCGATCTTGTAGTAGTAGATCTCGTCGAGATCCGCTTCGAGCAGCGTGCCGTCCGCCGCCGCGCGGTGCACGTCGTGCTTGTGTGGCGGGTAACTGGACCAGTTGCCGCCCGGCGTGTACACCTCGACCAGCACCAGCCGATCGCAGGGGAAGCCGGGCCAGATCAGCCGGTTGATGTGGCGCGTGGCCTGATCGCCGCCGCGGATCTCGACCACGACGTCGGCCGGCGTGACGAGCCGCGGGCCGTAGCGTTCTTCAGCCGGCACCCAGGCCACCGCGAACTCGCACGGGCTCGTCGCCGTCGCCGTGAAGGCGGTGCGGGGAGGCAAGTACAGCGCGTGCGGCAGCCCGGCGAACACGTGGGCCCGACCGCCGACGCCGGCCCACGCGCCTCGGTTGGACGCGATGTCGAGCATGCCGCCGAGCACGACGAGCACGAGCTCGTGCGGCCCGGTGTCGAACGTCCACCGCTCTCCGCTCGACAACCGCCGCGCCTGGAACGAGAACGTGTCCCAGCCGGCCACGGCCGGCGTCACCTCGACGATGATGTTCGGATCGCTCGCGCCGCCTGGCCGAACGACGAGATTCTCAGCCGTGTATTGCCGCAACGACGTAGTCCACGCGTCGCAGAAGATTGCGTGAAAGCGCGCTGGATGTAAAGCCCCTCGACGCCGATTCGAGCTATGCTCGGGCCCTCCCCTCTCGAGGAGACGACCATGCGCCCGCCTCTCTCGTTTCGACGGCTCGTGCGCAGGCTCCTGCGTGGAACGCTCGCCGCCGCGGCCATCGCGTCGCTGTCCGGTTGCGGGGACGGCAACTCGCCGACCTCACCCGGCGGTGGCAGCGCGACCATCACGGCCATCGTCGACGGCCAGGCGTGGGCGAGCGCGGCCGCCGCCCGCGCCGAAACGGACCAGGCCGGACGGCTCACGATCGTCGGCAGCCGGACGGCGGGCCTCGCCGGCGACACGCTCACGATCGTCGTCGGATACGTGACCGGGCCCGGCACGTACCCGCTCGGCGTGAATCACATCTCGACGTCCGGCGGTATCGCGACGTTCTCGCAGGGCACGACGTCCTGGAACACGCCGCTGAGCGGGGCGAGCGGCTCGATCACGATCTCGAGCCTCACGGCGGCGCGCGTCGCCGGAACGTTCCAGTTCACCGCGACGGCGACGGCACCGGCGACCGGCACGAAGACGATCAGCAGCGGGACGTTCGACGTGCCGTTCACGACCCCATTCACGGTGAGCCAGGAGCGCGGCGGCGCGGTCAGCGCGATGATCAACGGCTCCATCTGGAACGCCGCCACCGCCGCCGCGCTCGGCTCCGGTGGCACGTTCGGGTTCGCCGGGAGCAACCTGACCTACGACCTCACGCTCGGCGCGCAGGCGTTTCAGGCTGGCGTCACCTACGCGCTCGGCAACGGCACGGGCAAGGCGATGCTGACCGTGACGCTGCAGGCGCCGGGCGTCACCGGCGTGTGGGGCGGACACGCCACCGACGTCGGAACGGTCACGTTCACGAGCATCGACGGACGCCGGGCGACGGGCACGTTCGCCGGCGTGCTCTCGCCCCAAGGGCTGACGGGCGGCAGCACCATGTCGATCGCGAACGGCGTCTTCGACGTCCGAATCGTGCCGTAGCGCGGTCTCTCGCCCGGCCGCGCGGCCGCGCCGGCGCCTACGACCGCGGCGCCGCCTGACGGGCCGTGCCGGCTTCGGCGATCCGGCTCGCCAGGTCGCGCGCCAGGTACGGTGCGACCGAGTACTTGCCCGTGTCGACCGACGCGTACGTGCCGAACCACTTGATGCCCAGGTGATCGCGGCGGTGGAGCGTCGAACGCGGGTCGTCCAGCGTGCCGTGGCCCTGGGCGTACACCCAGCCCCCTTCGACCGCCAGCGACGTGGCCCGTTCGCGAATCTCACGCACGCCGGGCAGGATCCGGCCGAGCCCGTCGAAGACGTCCGACACGATCGCGCGCTGGCGATCGGCATCGATCTGCGGCGTGGGCGGAGGCACGATCCCGTCGCCGCTCGCGAGCAGGCCGGCCGGATACCACGACACGTAGAAGTCCCGGCCGGTGTAGTTCTTCACGTCGCCGTAGGGGCCGACGCAGACGATCGCGCTCGGCACGGTCACCGGGACGGCGGTACGAACGAACAGCGCGACCCGGTACCGGTGATGAACCGCGCGATCGACGCAGTCTCCGACGCGCCGATCGATCGCCGGACGTCCGTGCCAGAGCGCGTTGACGACGTGGCGGAACGGACCGAAGGCGACGCCGTTCGCGTGCACCCGCCATGGACCTTCGCGGTCACCCGTGACCGAGACGACGTCGGTGACTCGATGCTCCAGCGCCAGCGAGACGAGAGGGTCGGCGCCAAGCGCCGCCGCGAGCCGATCCGCCACCCATGCGGTGAATACCGATCGTTCGAGCACGCGGAATCCCGCCTCGACGATCGCGCCCTCCGCCAGCCGATCCAACTCACGCCCCGACAGGCGGACGACGCGCGAAGCGCGCGCGTCCGCAAGGTAAGCGGACGCGCCGGCGTGCGCTCGCACGATCGCCGCGGTGGACTCGTAGTGGCGTTCGGCGGCGTCGGCCCCGATCACGCTCTCGCGATGCACGAGGTAGAGGTCGTCCTCGCCCGTGGTCGCCGGCTCGAGATCGGCGCCGATGAGCTCCTGGACGAGCGGCTTGAACGCGAGGCCGCCTGGAATCAGCACGCGCGCGGTGTCGAGCGACGGCGCGGCGGCGTAGAGATATCCCAGATGGATCTTGCCTTCGTTCCAGCGGCTGGCACCCGAGAGCGGCGCGGCCGCTTCGTCGAACACCACCGCGGGCACGCCGCGGCGCGCCAGCCAAAGCGCCGTACAGGTGCCCATGATCCCGGCGCCCAGCACCGCCACCGGATCGTGCTGCGCCTTCACCGCGCCTCACGCCCGGTCATCTTCCGCTCGACATCGGTGAAGACGCATCGCCCAGACTGTCGGCGACCGCGGGACCGACTCAGTTTCCCGAGGCGGCCCCAGCGCCGGCCCAAGCGATTGCCCCGCTGATCTGGCGCTGGAACCGCGGGTCGCTCCACGTCGCGGCGAAGTGCCCGAGCGCGTTGTAGTACACGCGGCCTCTGCCGTACTCGCGCACCCAGGCGAGCGGATAGTCGCCGGTGGCGCCAACCGAGGCGGCGTCCAGGCTCAGCAGCGTCTGCACTCGCGGGCGTGGGTTCTCGCGGAACGTGTAGAACTCGTCGGTGATCGCGAACGACGCGCCCAGCCCGGCCGTCGCCGGATGCGTCGTGTTCTCGACGATGACGGTCGCCTGGCGGGTCCAGGGATGCTCCTTGAAGTACGCCCCGAGCATGTCGCCGTACTCGGGCCAGCCGTAAAGCGTATCGGTGGCGCTGTGCACGCCGATGAAGCCGCCGCCGCCGCGCACGAAGTCGAGCAGGGCCTGCTTCTGATCCGGCCGCAGCGCCAGATCGCCGCTCGTCAGCGCGAACATCAGCACGTCGTAGGTCGACAGCGTCGCCGCCTGCAGCACTTCCAGGTCCTCGGTCATCGTCACCGTGAACGCGCCCGTGGAGGCGACGAGGCCGGGCATCACGAGCCGCGCGGTGTCGATCGCCTCGTGCCGAAAGCCCGCGGTGGCGGTGAGCATCAGCACGCGCGGACGCCGCACGTCCTGCGCCGGCGTGGTCGGCGTCGTCGTCGAGGTCGAGCCGCAGGCGGCCGCGGCAGCGATGAGAAAGAGGGCGCGGACGACCCGTCGACGTCGTGCGTGGCAGCATCGCATGGGGAATTATCCCCCGCCGGACCCGCTGTCATCGGCGCGACCTGCCGTATGATGGGCGCTCCCCACACGCGGAGGGCGCATGGATCTCAGTCGACGGGAGCTGCTCATCCTGCCAGCCGCCGCGGCATTGTCGAGCGCGGCGCCGGCTGCGGTGCGCGCGCAGACCATCGCCACGGGCGCCGTGACGCCGTGGGCCCGAACGATCCGCCGGCTCGGCCAGCTCAACATGACCGAGCACGATCCGCTCGTGCTCGACGTCGAGGCGTGGGCCGACTACTGGGCGAGCCTGAAGGTGGACGCCGTGCTCGTCTCGGTCACGGGCATTCTCGCGTTCTACCAGACGAACGTCCCGTTCCATCGGAAGGGCAAGTACCTCGGCACGCGCGACTTCTTCGGCGACTGCTGCGCGGCGGCGAAGAAGCGCGGCATCCACGTGATCGCGCGCATGAGCCCGGACCTCAACTGGGAAGACGCGGTCGCGGCGCATCCCGAGTGGTTCCAGCGCAACGCCCAAGGCGCGGTCGTTCGCCACACGGAGGATCCCCGCCTCTTCCGCACGTGCATGTTCTCCACGTACATGACCGACTACATGGTCGCGATCATGAAGGAGATCAACGCGCGCTACGACGTCGACGGTCTCTTCACGAACGCCTGGCCGCCGCTCGGATCGCTCCCCACCTGCCGGTGCGACGTCTGCCGGACGCTGCCGCCGCCGGGCTCGCTCGCTTACTGGGAGGCGTTCAACGAGCGGACCGTCATGCTGTGGAAGCTGTACGACGGCATCGCGAAGGAGAAGCACCCGTCGAACTTCTACTTCGCGAACCTGGGCGGCGGCATCCGCTCCTCGGCCAACCTCGTCGAGCTCGGCAAGCTGTGCGAGTGGTTCCAATGCGACAACCAGGGACGGGGCGGCGACGATGCGCCGATTTGGGGCTGCGCGATGCAGGGGCGCGTCTGTCAGGCCGTGCAGTCCGGGAAGATGGCGACCAACGTGACGGGCGCCTGGTCCACCGGCAGCCCGCGCTGGCGCAACGTCCACAAGTCGCTTCCCGAAGCGCAGATGTGGATGAACGAGACGCTCGCGTCCGGGATGGTGCCGTATCACCACATCATCGGCGGCGAGACCGGCCTTGGCGAGGATCGCCGCGCGCTCGATCCGGCACGGCAGTACTTCAACTGGATGGCCCGGCACGACGAGCACTTCGTCAACACCCGCTCGGTCGCGTCAATCGGCGTCGTCATGGGGCAGCGCACGCACCTGTTCCATCAGCCGCCGCCCGGATCGACGATGGCGCAGCACATGAGCGGCCTCTACTACGCGCTGCTCGAGGGCCGCTTCCTCTTCGACTTCGTCCACGAGGACAAGCTGTCGGCGCCGGAGCTGGCGAAGTACTCGACGCTGATCCTGCCGAACGTCGCGGTGATCAGCGACGAGCAGTGCCGGCAGATCCGCGCGTTCGTCGATCGCGGCGGCTCGCTCCTCGCGACGTTCCAAACGAGCCTCTTCACCGAGCGGAACGAACGTCGAGCCGATTTCGGCCTCGCCGACGTCCTCGGCATTCGCAGAGCGGGCGACCTCGTCGGCACGACGGGCAACGCGTACATGGGCCGGATCGAGCGGCCGCACGCGCTCGTCGCGGGGTTCACCGGCACGTCGCTCGTGCCCGGCGCCGAGTACCGCATCCCGGTCGCCGTGACCGGATCGGCCGATCCACCGGTCCTCACCGTCGTGCCCGGCTACGTCGCGTATCCGCCCGAGCTGTCGTACCCGGATCCGGCGCGCACGACCGAGCCGGCCGTCGTGCTCCGCGAGAACGGACGCAGCCGCGCCGCCTACTTCCCGGGCGACGTGGAGCGGACGCTCTGGCGCACCGGCCACACGGACCTCACGCGGCTCGTGCAGAACGCCGTCCGATGGGTGTCGCACGATGACGCGCCCGCGACGATCGCGGGGCCGGGCGTGATCGAGACGTTCGTCTGGGAGACGCGGCCCGGTTTCAGCGTTCACGTGCTCAACTACACGAACCCGGCGATGCACAAAGGGACGATCCGCGAGTTCTTCCCCATCGGCGCGCAGGAAGTGCGCCTGCGGCTCTCGGCGGGCCGGCGCGTGACGCGCGTCGAGCTGCTCAAGGCCGAGATGGCCGTGCCGTTCCGGGCCGACGAGGCCTCGGTCACGTTCACGATCCCGCGGGTGGTGGATTACGAAGTCGCCGCCGTGCACGTGTCATGACGTCGCGTGCGGATCGGGACGCCGCGTGAGTACCGTGGCACGGATGTGTTCGGACAGGCCAGGGCGCGCGCGCACGTTGGGTCGTCGGATGCGTCGCGTGCCTGAAGGAGTCGAGAGATGAGACGTATCGCCATCGCCGTGGCCGCTGCGATCGCCGCGGCCGCGTCCCTGCGGGCCGGGTCGGCCCCTGACGGCCGCCAGTCGGCCGCGCCGGCGGTGAAGGCCAGTTGGCTCATGGACGGCGGCGATCCGCAGCGCACGTCATGGCAGCGGCACGAGACGATCATCAGCCCGGCCACCGTCCGCGACATGACGCTGCTCTGGACGCTGCAGACCGACAACGAGCCGCGGCAGATGCACAATCTCTTTCCGCCGCTGCTCGTGCCGGACGTGGCGACCGCCGGCGGGCCGCGAGACATCGGCGTGCTCGCCGGCGTCTCGGACAACATCTACGGCGTCGACCTCGCGACCGGCCGGCAGCTCTGGAAGCGCCGGTTCGACAGCACCTTCACGCCGCCGGCCAACGGCCAGGGCTACGGGCCGCTCTGCCCCGGCGGCCTGACCGCCACGCCGCTCGTCGTGCCGGCCGGACAGCCGGGCAAGTACCGGATCTACGCCATCTCCTGGGATGGCCGGCTCAGGCAGCTCGACGTCGCGACCGGCGAAGACCTCGCGCCCGCCGAACCCTTCCTGCCGCCGAACGGCAAGCCCTACGCGCTCAACATCCACGAGAACGTGCTCTACACGACGACGGCGCAGGGCTGCGGCGGCAACCCGAACCAGTTCTACTCGTACGACCTCGAGACGAAGAAGGTCGGCAGCTTCAATCCCGGCAGCGGCGGACTGTGGCCGAGGCTCGGTCCGTCGATCGGCAAGGACGGCCGCGTGTACGCGGGCAGCGGCGACGGCGACTACTACCCGGCCCAGCAGGTGTACGGCCAGGCGATCGTCGCGGCGAAACAGAATCCGCTGACGAAAGCCATGGAGCTCGCCGACTGGTACGCGCCATCGAACGCCTACTGGCTCCGCAAGCGCGATCTCGACATGAACGTCACCGGCCCGGTGTTCGACTACAAGGGCCGGGAGTACACGGTCCAGTCGAGCAAGGAGTGCCGTCTCTGGCTGCTCGACACGTCGGCGCTCGGCGGCGAAGACCATCGCACGCCGGTATATCGGACGCCCCTCGTCTGCAACGAGGAAGTGCAGTTCGCCTCGGCGGGCGTGTGGGGCGCGCTCGCCACGTGGGAGGAGCCGAACGGCACGCGCTGGATCCTGATGCCCTTCTGGGGACCGAAGCACTCGAAGTTCAGCGCGCCGATCGAGCATGGCGAGGTGGTGCACGGTGCGATCGCCGCGTTCCGGATGGAGACGGCCGGCACAGAGGTGCGGCTGGCGCCGGCCTGGCTGTCGCGCGACATGAACATGGCTGACCCCGCGCTCGTCGCCAACGGCGTCGTCTTCGGCTACGGCAGCGGCGAGGACGGCACGCAGGCGACCGCCGACATCGGGCTGGCCTACAACACGGCCGCCAATCGCATCGCCCGCTCGACGCACGCCGTCCTCTACGCGCTCGACGCGAAGACGGGCGAGACGCTGTGGTCGAGCGGCGACACGATCACGTCGTTCAACCACTTCACGAGCCTGTCGATGGCGAACGGCCGCGTGTACATCGGGACCTACGACGGGAAGTTGTACTGCTTCGGGATCAGGCCGTAACCGGCGCGCGCGGGTCGTCGCCGGCGCCATTGCCCGAGGCGCCGGCCGGCCCGACGTGCATGGGAGAACCGTTCGATGACGCGAATGCCGCTGACGCTGCCGTTGACCGCCGTCCTCACGCTCGCCTCCGCCATGGCCGTGCGCGGCCAGGGCGGCGAGTGGACGACGAGCCGGTTCGACGCGCAGCAGACCGCGTGGGTCCGGGCCGATGAGCGCCTCACGAAGGACGCCGTCACGAGCGGCAACTTCAAGTTCCTGTGGCGCGCCGAGCTCGACAACGAGACGCGCCAGCTCAACGCGCTCACGCCGCCGGTGATCCTCGACCGGCTGATCGGCTATCGCGGCTTCAAGGCGCTCGCGTTCGTCGGCGGCAGCGCCGACCGCGTGTTCGCGATCGACACCGACCTGAACCGGCCCTACTGGACGGCGCACCTCACCTACTCGGCCGCGACCGGCGGCCAGCCGCCGAGCACGTGGCTCTGCCCTGGCGGCCTGACGGCGACGCCGACGCGCCGCACGAACCTGGCGCCCTCGGCCTTCGGCCGGGGCGGGGGCGGCGGGCGCGGCGCGCGGAGCGGCAGCGCCGTCGGCGAGCCCGGACAGGGCGCGGCCGTGCTGGCGCAGCAGCGCGGGCGCGGCCCGGCCCCCGCCGCGCCGCCGCCGGCCGGGCCGGCGCGCGGCGCCCGCGCCGCCGTCCCGCCGGTGCCGTTCGGCGGCGTGGACCCCATCTACGCCGTCGGCAGCGACGGCCTGCTGCGCACGCTGCGCGCGAGCAACGGCAGCGAAGCCGCCGCGCCGATCCCGTTCCTGCCGCCGGACGTCCGTGCCTCCGCGCTGATCTGGATTGACGGCGTCGTCTACACGACGACCTCGCACGACTGCGGCGCCGTGCCGAACGCGATCTGGGCCCTCGACACGACGACGCCGGAACACAAGGTGACGAAGTGGGAGACGGGCGGCGCCGACTTCGTCGGCGGCGGCACGCCGGCGTTCGCCGCCGACGGCACGCTGTTCGTCACGCTCGGCGCCGAACCGGTGCGGCGCGCCACCGTGCTCTCCGCGTCCGCCGCGCCGGTCGCGCGCCATGCCCATGCCGTCGTCGCGCTCGACCGCGAGACGCTCACGGTGAAGAACTGGTTCTCGGTGCCGGGCCTCGAGCTCACGTCGCCGCCGATCGTTGTACGCCGCGGCAACCGCGACCTCGTCGCCGTCACGGCGAGCGACGGCAAGCTGTACCTGCTCGATGCCGCGGCGCTCGGCGGCGCCGACCATCGCACCGCCGTGGCCGTGAGCGACGCGTTCACCGCGCCCGGCGCCATGCCGGGACTGGCGACGTGGCAGGACGCCAGCACGCAGTGGATTCTCGCGACGTCGGGCGCGGCGCCTGCTGGCGGCGCCGCGTTCGCCGGCAACGGCGTCGCCGCGGCCGGCAGCGTCGTCGCCTTCAGGCTCGTCGAGAAGGGAGGCACGCTCGCCGTCGAACCGGCGTGGCGCTCGCGCAACGTCCCGGCGCCAACGCCGCCGACCGTCGTCAATGGCCTGGTGTTCGTGGCCGCGAGCGGCGAGCACCGGCCGGCTGGCGAGATGAGCGCGGCCGCGCGCGCGTCACGCTCGACGAACGGTGTGCTCTACGCGCTCGACGGTGCCAGCGGCAAGGAGCTCTGGAACAGCGGGCTCACGATCCGCTCGTTCGTGCGCGGCGGCATCGTCGCGGCCGCCGGCCAGGTGTACCTGGTGACGTACGACAACCGTCTCTACGCGTTCGGCGTGCCGATGGAGCACTGACGGCTACGGCGAGGACGGCGGGTTCGGCGGCAAGATGACGAAGACCAGCCGATCTTTCTTCGCCTCGATCTTCTTGAACGGCACGCCGGGGATGTTCTTGAGGTCGTCGATCGAGGTGAATCCCTTGCGCTTTTCGCGCTCGGCGATGAGCGCCGCCGCTTCCTTCCGCAGCAGCTCGAGCACGCTCTCGAGCTCGACGGCCGTGGCCAGGTTCATGTTCAGCGGCTTGTCGGCCTCGCCGAGGAAGTGGCGGCTGAGGTAATCGAGGATCGCGTTCAGATCCTCGTCGCTGGCCTTCGCCCCGCGCGAGACCATGTCGCCGATCGTCGTCTGCCAGCCGTCGCGCGTGAGCTTGATGGACGCCGCGATCGCCGGGTCGTGGCACACGCCGCACACCTTGACGACGGTCTCCTTGCCCGGCCCGTCCGGAAGCTGCGCGAGCACGGGCCGCGGGCCAACCAGCAGGAACGCCGCCACCAGCAAGCTCGATCCAGCCACCCGAACCCGGCGCTCACGCATTGGAGTCGATCCCATCGGCCACCGCACCGATCATGAACACCGCGGCGCGCCTGCGTCAAATGCCATCGTGCGAGGCGGCGGCCGATGTCGCGCGGCGAGTGCACGCCGGCTTCATCCCGCGTAGAATGCGCGGCCATGCCGTCATCACCGCACGCCAGTGGTCCGTCCCCGCCTGCCGTCCCGGAGAAGGAAACCGGCCGCATCGAGGCGTTCAGCGACGGCGTCTTCGCCATCGCGATCACGCTGCTCATCCTCGACATCCGGGTGCCACGGCCGCCGGCCGACGAGGCCGCCGCCTTCGATCTCGGCGGCGCGTTGCTCCACCTCTGGCCGTCGCTGCTCGCGTTCGTGATGAGCTTCGCGATCGTCCTCGTGATGTGGGTCAACCATCACCGCATCTTCACGGTCGTCCGGCGATCCGACGATGCGTTCCTGTTCTGGAACGGGCTCCTGCTGATGGCGGTCACGTTCGTGCCGTTCCCGACCGCGCTCCTCGCCGAGTACATGGGCGAGGGCACGCACGAGCAACTGCGGCTCGCCGCCATCGTCTACTCGGGGCACGGTCTGCTCAGCGCGCTGGCGTTCACCGGCGTGTGGCGCCACGCGATCCGGCGAGGCCGCCTGCTCACGCCCGGCCACATGGAGGCGGAGGTGCAGGCGATGTCGGCGCAGTACCGGTGGGGGCCGCTCGCCTATGCCACCGCGTTCGTCGTCTCGGTCGTCGCGCCGTGGGTCGGGATTCTGATCTGCTTCGGGATGGCCGCGGCCTTCTCCATCCGCGGGTTCATGTCGCGGCGTTGAGCGTCACGAGCGTCCGCCCGGACCGGCGCCGAGTGGCGCCCGTCGGTTTGCGGCTGCCGCCGCGCACGCCATGCTGCGGCCGCCGGTAGCGTCGCGGTTTGCAGGAGCACGGGATGAATCAGACGAAGTTCGAGCATGCGAGCCCGATTCTGCGCGTCGATGACATGGCGCGGAGCATCCGCTACTACGAGGAAGCTCTGGGCTTCACGAACGAGGAATGGAGCGGCGACGAGTTCGCCTGTGTGACACGCGACGGTGCGTCGATTTATCTGGCCCTCGGCGATCAAGGCCATCCGGGGACGTGGGTCTGGCTCGGAGTCGGGAACGTAGAGGCACTTCACCGTGAGTATCAGGCTCGCGGCGCGTTCATCGTCCAACCGCCTGAGCACTTCCCGTGGGCAGTCGAGATGCGAGTCACCGATCCTGATGGCCACGTGCTGCGATTTGGGTCAGACCCCAGCGACGGGACGGCAGACTCGAACTGAGGCGCCACGCGGCCGCTCGCGACCGTCTGGCGCCGAGGTATACTGATGTGCTCGCGCCCGCCGGTGCGCGACGAACGTCCAACCTCCCTGCGGAAGTGGCGGAACTGGCAGACGCACCAGCTTGAGGGGCTGGCGGTCGCAAGACCGTGAGAGTTCGAATCTCTCCTTCCGCACCAACCAAGACAAGAGCCAGGACACCCGAGCGATTTCGCGTTGTGGACGCGAAATTGCCGGCCGTCTGCCGACCAACGGGCTGACACGCCGACCGACGGGACGGCACCATTTCGGACGGATGATGACCTTCCCGAGTGGACTCCGCTCGGAGCGTCACCGTGGGACACGCGAGTCTGACGAACCGCGGCCCCTATCGATGTAGCAGCGTGGACGAGTCGGCTGCGCGCGGTGGACCAGAGTTCGCGCGCCGCGCGATCAGCGGAACAGCCGTGGGGCGAAGTCGGCGAGATACTGGCGCCAGACGAACCACGTGTGAGCGCCAGGCGTCTCGCGGTACATGGGCGTGAGCCCCACGCCTTTCATCCGCTGCAGCAACGCGCGCGAGTTCTCGAGCAGGAAGTCGTCCACGCCGACCGCCATGTAGACGAGACCAGGCGCTGCGGCACGGAGCGCTTCGAGCCGTGGGATGACGGCGTCATCGATGCGAGATGCGTGGCTGAAGATACCGATGTAGCGGAACGCGCCCGGATTGGCCGTCGAGATCGCCAACGTGTGCATGCCGCCCATCGAGAGGCCGGCGACCGCGCGATTGCCAGGCCCAGGCGCGACGCGGTAGCTGCGCTCCACGAACGGCACCACGTCCGTCATGAAGCTGTCCGGATACGTCCCGCCGAGCACCATGCCGCGCGTCGCGGCCGTCGCCGGCGCCGCGGCAGCAGGCGGAGCGGCGGCGGGCGGGCCGACCGCCGGCTGCGGACGAGGCGTCTGCCCTTCGACCGGGCCGGTCCCTGGAGCCATCCGCTCGGCGGCGTGGCCATTCGGCATCACGACGATCATCGGCAGCGCGCGACCGGCGGCGATCAGGTTGTCCATGATCTGCGCCGTCCGGCCGAGGCCGGTCCACTCGTTCTCGTCACCGCCGTAGCCGTGGAGCAGGTAGAGCACCGGGTACTGCGTCTGCGACGTCTCGTAGCCGGGCGGCGTGTACACCTGCATCCGCCGCCGGATCTTCAGCGTCGGCGACTCGTACCACACGCCCGCGAGGGTCCCATGGGGCACGTCGCGGTTCTGGTAGAGCGCGGATTCCGCACCCGGCACGAGGAGGATGTTCTCGACGCGAATGCCGTCGCGTGTGACGTTGCCGTTCTGCGGGTCGACGGCCGGCACGCCGTTCACCACGAAGCGATAGGACCAGAGCTCTGGCGTCAGCGGCCCGACGGTGACCGACCAGACGCCCTGCGCATCCTTGGTCATCGCCACGTTCGTGCCGCCAGGCCAGTTGCCCGCGAGGCGGACGTCCCCCGCGTCGGGAGCGTACAGGCGGAACGTGACGTGGTTGTCCGCCGAAACCTCGGCGGACGGCGCCGTGGTCTGGGCCAACGCCAGGCCCGCCGACAACAACGCGACGAGCGCGGCCGCTCGCCACTTGGACGACGTCATGATCATGCGGAGGCTCCTCATCGGTCGGTGGTCCGGGCGGATCATCGGCCGGCGGCCGCCCCACGTCCGCGCGCGCCGCTCCTCGGCGTGCCGAAGAAGACGAACGTGCCGCGATTCGTCGAGGTCAGCACGTCGACCGCGCCGTCCTTGTTGACATCGACCGCGCTGAGCGCCGAGCCGACGCCCGATCGGTTGTGAATCAGGTGCGGCACGAACTCCGCGCCGCCGGGGGCCTTCGGATTCCGCACGGTCTGGTACCAATAGAGCACTCCGGGCCCGTACGGATCGGGATCGTTGTAGCTCTCGTTGTGCGCGAACACGCGCTTGCCGACGATGAAATCGGGGATCCCGTCGCCGTTCATGTCGGCCGACGTCGACGCGTGGAGCTCGGAGAACGTGACGTTGCCCGCGTTCTTCGCCGAATAGTCGTCCATGATCATGTGCTGGACGAACGCGATCGCACCGGAAGCGTCCCGCTTCTGCTCGAACCACGCGAGGCCCCAGCCGTGCGCCTCGAGCGCGGCGACGACGTCCGTGAGACCGTCGCCGTTGACGTCGTAGACGCCCATTTCGCCGCCGCCCGGGCTGCCGCCGGCCCGCGGCCACCGGCCGAACGCGACCGGATGGTACGGCCACGGTCCCGTATCGCGTTGCGCCGGCTGCTCCCACCAGCCGTACGGCGAGACGATGTCGGCGCGCTTGTCGCCGTTGATGTCGCCGACACCGACCCCATGCTGCGCGACCACGGTGAAGCCGCCGCCCGAGACGGGATGGACGATCCAGGGCTTGGTCGCGTCGCTCGGATCGGGCGTCGCGTAGTTCACCATCCCGCCGCCGATGTAGACCGGATCCGGCCGGCCGTCGGCATCCACGTCCTTGAACACGACGGTCTCCGATGAGACCGACACGGCAGGAAACCGATCCCAGCGGCGGGGCTCGCCGCGCGGGTTCACGTACAGCACGAGCGGGCGGCTCTCGGTGACGAGCACGTCCGGCCAACCGTCGCCCGTGTAGTCGTACACGAAGTTGATCATCGCCGGCGTGTACTGATTGGACACGTTCGACGTCTGGCTCACGTAGATCTCGCGCGCCTGCTCGAAGCTCGGCCCGAGCCAGAAGAACGGCCCCGCGACGATGTCCATGACGCCGTCGTGGTTGACGTCGCCCGCCGACGCCGACCAGGCGTAGTACCAGTCGTTCAGCCGCTGCATGCGGAATCCAGCGCCGACCGCTTCCTTCGGCTCGGCGCGATTGCCGAGATCCTTCAGCTCGACGTCCTTGAACCGCACTTCGCCGCTGCCGCCGACGTAGAGCGCCACCGCCCCGTACCGCGCCGTCTCGTCGTCCACCCGGCCCGTGGTCACGCCGCCTTCGGGACCGTCGTTGAACCACACGCGCATGTTGTTCGCGTCGAGCAGGATCTCGAGGGGATTCCATTCGCCCGGCTTGTAGGTGTACGTCGGCCGCGTGTATGGGGCGTTCTCGGGAAGGCCGCCTCCGCCGACACCGCGTCCTCCGCCGGCGCGTCCGGCACCGCCCGGCGCGGCGCCCGCGCGGCCTGCAGTGGCCGGTCCTCCCGCATCCCCTCCGCCTCGAGCGCCAGCCGGCGGAGCCACGCCGCCTGGACCGCCGGCGCCACCGGCCCCGCCGAATCCGCCCGGACCGCCGGCACGGCCACCCGCGGCCGGAGCGGCGACGACGCGAACCATGCCGCCGGCTCTGCCGAGCGCTTCGCGCGTCAGCTCACGGCCGTCAGGGTCGACCGTGATCGCGAACGCGGCCGTTTCGGTCTTGCCGAAGGGCACGAACACGCCGCTCATCCCGCTCGCCGTCTGCTCGGCGCGGAGCATGACGCCGGCCGCGCAGTCCGTTGTGCAGCGTACGTTGGCGGCGAACTGAACGTCCTGCAGCTTCTTGTCGAGAACGAGCCACCCGCCCTCCGGCGAGGTCGGCGTGCCGACGATCTCGCCGTTGGCCGCTTTCCATGTCGCGTGCCCCACGGTGCGGAACGCCGTGAGGTTCGCCCCCGTGAACGTCCAGTCGGGAGCGAAGTTGCGATTGGCGATCACGAGCGAGGACGCGGCGCTCACGGTGATGGCGGCGATGAGTCCGACACGGAAATTCATGGGTACCTCAATGACGACGTCGCAGCGGCAGATCGAGATGCGCTGTCAGGCATTCATTGGGGAAAGAATCGTTGAAAACCGCACGCGACACAATGAACGCATTTCTATGCAGCGGCGGTGCATGTCCATGCAGCCGACCGCGGCGTCGATTGGCGCGCGTCCGAGCGCTCGTCCTCCAGCCGGATCGGCGCGCGTCGTCCTCGCACCGCGACGTTGCGGCAGACGGAGTGCCGCGTCGTGTCAGTCTCCGCGCAGCACCACCGCGGGATCCGTGCGGACGGCGTTCCTCGTGGGCAAGAGCACGGCGATGAGGCCGGTGATGGCCAGGCACACGGCCGCGATTGCGAGCGTTGCCGGATCGGTGGGCGACAGGCCGAACAGCAGGGACGTAGCGGAGCGCAGGACGAGGAGGCTGCCGCCGACGCCCAGGACGATGCCGATCACCATCAGGCGGCTCGCCTCGCCGAACACGAGCGCGAGGATGTCGACACGGCCGGCGCCGAGCGCCATGCGGACACCGATCTCGGAGCGGCGCCGCGCGATGATGTACGCCATCACGCCGTAGAGTCCCAGGGTCGCGAGCACGACGGCCAGCGCGCCGAACCCGCCTGACAGGCTCGCGACGAGCCGCTCGCGGGCCAGCGAGTCGGCGATCTGCACGTCGAGCGGCTTGAACTCGATCAGCGCCCGTGGATCGACCGATGCGACTTCGCGCTCGACGCCCGCCTGCGCGCTGCTCATCGCGCCGCGCGCCCGCAGCACGACGGTGAGCCGATCGGACATCGGCACGTCCTGCGCAACGGGAAGGAACGCGATGAGCCGCGTGCTCTCGCGGATCGCGCCGTACTTCGTGTTGCCGACGAGCCCGACGACGGTGAAGACCGGGTCCTGCTCGCCGGCCTGGGCTTCGTACTCGAAGCGGGCGCCGATCGGGTTCGCGTCGCCGAACACGGCGCGCGCGAAGGCCTGGTTGACGATGGCGACGTTCGGCGTGCCGGCGCGATCCTGCGCCGAGAAGTCGCGCCCGGCGACAATCGGCGTGCCCATCGTCTCGAAGTAGTGCGGGCTGACGCGGTTGAGCCACGCGAGCGCCGTCTTCGCCTTGTCCGATCCGACGTAGACCTCTTGGTTCCATCCGGCTGGCGAGAAGGGCGGATAGAGCACGATGGCGGCCGCCGCGACGTCGGGGAGGCGCCGAACCCGGTCTTCGATGTCGTTGAACAGGAGAGGCCGCCGCCCCTTGTCGGCCTCTGTCGTGACGGTGGCCGCGAGCACACCCTCCGTCACCATGCCGGTTTCGGCCGTCGTCAGATTCCGCAGGCTTCGGCCGAACAGCAGGGCGCCGGAGAGGAGCACGAACGACAGCGCGACCTGGAAGACCACGAGGCCTCGGCGAAACGTGTGGCGGTCGGCCAGCGACGTCGGGCCGCGGCCGCCGTGCATCACGCTCGCCGGGCTCACGAGCGTCGCCCGCAGGGCGGGCCCGAGGCCGAACAGCACGCACGTCCCGCCGGCGAGGGCGATCGTGAATCCCAACACGCGCCAGTCGAGATCGATCGGGAGGTAGAGGCCGCCCTCGGACCCGCTGAGGAACGCGACGAGCGCACGGCTCGAGGCGTGTGCGAACCAGGTGCCGATGAGAGCGCCGGCGACGGCGAGGATCAGGCTCTCGCACATCAATTGGCGGACGAGGCGGCCGCGAGAGGCGCCGAGCGCCTGGCGCAGCACGGCCTCGCGCTCGCGGGCGGCCGCGCGCGCGAGCAGCAGATTCGCCAGGTTCGCGCACGCAATGCACAGGACGAGCGCGGTCATGCCCAGCAGGATCCAGAGCGCGCCTTCGTACTGCTCGCGCAGCGACGACACGCCGGCCTGCGCCGACGCGGCGCCCAGGCGGTTCTCGAGATAGCGCGCCGCCACGTCGGGCCGGTACGTCTCGGGCACGGTTTCCGCGAAGACCGCCGGCGAGATCTCGTGGAGGTGACGCGCGGCGCGCTCCACCGTCCAGCCCGGCTCGAGCCGGCCCATCATCGTGAGCCACCAGGCCCACTTCAGGGAGAGGCGGCTCTCCCGGTCAGCGCCGGCGTCGGCGCAGAGCGGCACCGCGATGTCGAAGCGATAGGCGGGCTCGACGCCGTAGAATGCCGGCGGCGCGACCGCGAGCACGGGAAGCCGTCGTCCGTCGAGCGTCATCGTGCGGCCGATCACGCCAGGATCGGCGCCGAACTCCCGTCGCCAGAATCCATCGTTCAAGAGCACGCCCTCGCGCCCGCAGTCGCGCGGGTCGACGTCGGCCGGCCAGGCGCCGAGCTGGGGCCTCACGCCCAGGACCTCGAGGAAGTTCGGGCTCACGTACAGACCTTCCGCGTAGCGCACCTGGCCACCGCTGCTCAGGTTGAAGCGCCGCGTGCTGAACGCCAGCAGGCCCGAGAACGCCTGCTGGCGCCGCGAGATCTCCTGGTACTGGGCGAACGTGAACGACTCGTTGCGCCCCGTCGACCAGCCGGCGCCGTAGAACGAGCCCGAGCGCGTCACGACCGCCAGTTCCGCGGGCCGGGCGACCGGGAGCGGGCGCAGCCGAACCGCATTGAGCAACTGGAACATCGCCGAGTTGGCGCCGATTCCGAGCGCCAGCGACAGCAGGGCCACGATCGTGAAGCCGGGGCTGAGCCGAAGCTGCCGCAGGCCGTACCGCACGTCGCGCACGACGGACTCGATCGTCGGGATGCGGCGCTGGGCGCGCACCGCTTCCATGGCCTGCGTGATTCCGCCGGCGCGCAACCGAATCGCCCGCACGTCGCGCTCGGACGTCTGCCCGCGACGGCGGGCGTCCTCGGCCGCGAACTCGAGATGCTGCCGCAGCTCCTCTTCCAGCTCCCGATCCGGCCGGTCGGGCGACAGCACGCCCCAGAGCCGGCTGACCCACTCGCGCAGTGTGCCCATGGTGTCCATCCCCCAGGTGCTGCTCGCCGCTCAGCGTTCCGGCTCCAACAGGCTCCGCATGATGTCGGTCATGCGATGCCACTCGGCCTTCTCGGTGGCGAGCTGCCGGCGTCCGCTGGCGGTGATCTCGTAGAACCGTGCGCGCCGGTTGTTCTCGGTGACCGCCCAGCGCGCGCGCACGAGCCCGCGTTGCTGCAGCCGGACGAGACCCGGATAGAGCGAGCCCATGTTGAGACGAAGGGCGCCGGACGACACTTGCTCGAGCCGCGCGGCGATCGCGTACCCGTGAAGCGGCCCGAGCGTGGCCAACGTCTGCAGGACCATGAGATCGAGGGTCCCGTGCAGCACTTCCGTCTTGCTCCTCTCTTGCGGCGTCATCGCTCGTCCACCGCGCCGACTCTGCGAGCCACGAGTAAGGTCATGTCGTCCTCTTGATGTCCGTCTGCCATGAATCGCGTCACGTCCGACAACAGCCAGTCGGCGAGCGCATCGGCGGACGCCGTGCACCCGCGGCGGATGGCCGCAGCCAACCGCTCTTCTCCCCAGTCCGATCCGTTCGCGTCGCAAGCCTCCGTCACGCCGTCGGTGTAGGCAACCAGCACGCTTCCTGCGGCGAAGGGCGCGCTCCCCGTCTCGTACGTGCAGTTCGGCAGGAGCCCGAGCACGGGGCCGCCGCGATCGAGACGGAGGAGGCCTGCGCCGGCGGCCGGATCGAGCAGCAGCGGCGGGTGATGTCCGGCGTTCACGTACACGAGGTCGGCACCGGTCGACTCGTACACGGCGTAGAACAGGGTCGCGAATCGATCGCGCGGGCAGCTCTCGCGCAGCAGATGATTGAGCCGCGACATGAGCGCCCCGAGCTGCTCGGCGCCGCTCCGCTGACTGCGCACGAACGCCCTGAGCGTGGCCATCAGCAGCGCGGCGAACAGGCCCTTGCCCGCCACGTCGCCCAGGGTCAGCGCGACCGCCGTGTCCGACAGCCGAATGATGTCGTAGTAGTCGCCGCCGACGTGACGCGCCGGGCGATAGCGTCCGGCGACGTCGAGCCCGAGGCTCGCCGCCGGGGCGAGCGACGAGAAGAAATGGGTCTGGACCTCTCGAGCGAGCTCCAGCTCACGGCGCTGCCTCCGCTGCTCCTCGAGCAGGCCGCCGAGCAGCGATGCGCTTCGTTCCCATGCGATGCGCGCGCTCTTCAGGTATCGGCGCCCTCGCGCGGTGATGGCGTAGGTTTTGACCCTGCGGCCCTCGCACTCGGCGAACGTGGCGCTCAGCAGCCCTCGCTGCTTCTGCTGCAGGATCGCCGAGTACAGCGTGGGCAAATCGAACGTGGCATCCTCTGGTCCGACGACCCGCTCGAGCAGCGCCGCGATCCGATAGCCGTGCAGCGGCCCGGATCGCTCCAGCAGGTGCAGCACGAGGACGTCCAGCGCCTCGGCGACCCGGGGCTTCGTCCGCAGCCGCGCGGCTTCATTAGCCATCCGACTGCAGGCTACAGCACATTCCATTAGGAGATCAACTGAAGAGACGGCTGCCGTTCGCCACGAGGCGATCGCCGTGCCGCGCGCGCTCGGCGTCGACACCCCGGCACCGCGTTCGAGATCCATCGACGAGGGCGCCGACGGTACGTTCGATCTCGCCCTTGACGGGTGCGACGACGTGGCCCGCTGCCGTCGTCGACACGCGGATCGACGGCGACCTCCGCCCGTGCTCCTGGCGCGGCAGCCGTCCAGATGTGGACCAAGGCCACCGCACGCGTCCGCCGGGCGCCAAGTGGCACGACAACCCCGGTATCGGCGTCCGCTGGCCGCGCCGGTCGGCCGACGCGCCGACCGATCGCTGCAGTTTCCGCGCGCCCGTGGAGTATTCCGCGGGCGCCGGCGGCAGCTCGTCACCTGGGCCGCCGGACCGCTCAACGTCGACGCAGGCACGCCGCTTGCCTACTTCAAGGGCAGGACGTCGACATGCACGACACATCTGCTCGCCGCGCCATGGCCGGTCTCGAGTGCCTCCGCCTCACGGCCATCGGACGGCCGCTCCGCGTGCTGCGCTGCCGCAACTTGACGCCAGCGGGTTTCGACATCGAGACCGACGCCGCCGTGCTGCTGCAAATGCCGATGGCCTTCGAGTTCGTACACGGCGGGTCGTCCGTGATTCTCGGCGCTCGATGCGTGGGCTGCTTCGAGGCTGACGGCCCGCAGCTCGCGTACGTCAGCAGGTGGGTGTTCCTGGTCGAGAACGCCGAGTCAGAGGCGGCCATCGGCGAGCTGAACGCACGCGTTCACGGCGTCGCCACCGCGTCGTAGCCCGCCACGTCTCGTCCGTGGCTGGCGGCGATCCGCGCTCGCGGCCAGGGGCCGTCAGCCGTCGACACGACGTCGCGCTCGTGGCGCGCCGCGACAACGGCGGCCGCGCTCGGCCACGCGTGTGCGGTCAACCGTCGCGGACGCTGATCCAGCCGACAAGGGGATGATGGTCGGACCCGAAGCGATCGGCCAACGGCCGCACGCGGCCCTGCCATGACGCCGGCAAGCCAAAGAACACGAAGTCCAGTCGAGGTCCGCCGCGGAACATCGCGCCGCCAGCGGCAGGGTCGGTCTCGGGAAACCGCCGCTGCAGCTCGACGAACGCCGGCTCGCGAAACCCGCCGGCCCACGTGTTCAAGTCGGAGCCGACGACGGTGGGCGTGGCATCCTCGCCCAGCGCGTCGATCAGGTGCCGCGCCTGCCGTTCGCGCAGGCCGCTCGCGAAGATCCAGAGCCGATCGGGGCCTGCCGTCGCGTTCAGATGAGCGCTGACGAGACGCAGTCGCCACGGACGCGCATCAGCGTCGAATCCATGCACGACGGCGCTGATCGCGACGCGACGCTGACGCGCGTGCGGCAGCTCGACGCCGGCGAGCGCGTCGAACGGCAACGTCGACAGGATGGCGTTCCCCCGATCCTCGGCCGGCTTCTCGTCATCGCCGTTGCGCATCGACGGCACGTAGAACACGCCGAGCCCCAACGCGCGCGCCGTGCGGACGACGTCGAGCCGACGACCCGATGGCGGTCCAGGAGCGATGCGTCTCGGCACCGGCACGCCCGCCGGAAGATCGGCCGGAACGCCGGCCCCGCCGCGGAATGCCTCGTGAAGCAGCAGGACGAAGTCCGCCACCGGCTCACCGCCGGTCAACCGTCCTTCTCGCAGCCCGGCGACCAGCGCGGCAAGGTCGCCGCCACCCACGTGGACGTTCCAACTGACGATTGCCAGCCGGTCGATCGCGCGTCCGCCCGCGCTGGCGGCAGGCGCCTGGTACACGCTTGGACCAACGGTCGCGCACGCGGCCGCGAGTGCCGCACTCGCGCGTCCGGGTCGGGCCGTCTCGTGCCATTGCATCGATGCATCCGCAGGTCGTCCAGTCGCGTCGACGAGAGCGCGGCACACCGCGGCGCGAGGCGCGTGCCCGGCCTGGGCCGCGGGCGAGACGTGGGCGCACGCGGTCAGCCCAGCAAGAGCGACGACGAGCGGAAGGACTGGAGAGGCGGCCGAGCGGACGTGCATGCCTGCTGATCCAGCATAGCGTCCGGCGCCAAGGGCCGCCGGCGCGTCCGGCGGAGAAAGACCGCCGGGCGCGAGCCGCCCGGCGGTCGAGTGGATCGTCTGCGCGCGGCTACGGCTTGGCGGTGGACGCCGGCGCCGCAGGCTTGCCGAAGAACACGTACGTCCCGAACGTCGTCGCCACCGCGATGTCGGGCCGTCCGTCCTTGTTGAGATCGACGACGTCGAACGACGAGCCGATGCCCGACTTGTTGTGGACGAGCTCGGGCACGAAACGGGCGCCGCCGGGCGCTTTCGGATCGCGCACCGTCCGATAGATGTAGAGCACCGGCGCGCCGAACGGATCGGTGTGCGTCAGCGTGTTGTTGCCCGCCTCCGACCAGTACCGCTTGCCCGTGATCATGTCGGGGATCTTGTCGCCGTTCATGTCCACGAAGCGTGCCGCGTGCGATTCGGAGAACACCACGCCGCCGGCGTTCTCGGTCGCGAAGTTCTGCGCGATCGAGTGGCGCACGAACGTGCCGTCCTTCTTCTGCTCGAACCAGTTCATGCCCCAGTTGTGCGCCGAGCCGGCGACGACGTCGATCAGGCCGTCACCGTTGACGTCGTAGACGCCCATTTCGCCGCCGCCGCTCCCGAAGGTCGACGGGTCGCCCAGCTCCGCCTCGTGGAACGTCCACGGGCTGGCACCGATCCCCGCCGCCGGCTGCTCGTACCAGCCCGTCGGCACGACGATGTCGAGGCGGCCGTCGTGGTTGACGTCGCCGACGCCGAGGCCATGGCCGTTCACGGCCTGACCCGGGCTCGAGATCACGTGCGGCGTCCACACGGCGCTCGGGTTCACTGGATCGGGCTTGGCCCACGCGTAGCCGCCGGCCGCGCCCTGGCCGAACACGACTTCCGGCTTGCCGTCCTGGTCGAGATCCTTCATGAGGACGATCTCTGACGAGATCGTCGGCAGCACGCTGAACTTGTCCCAGCGGCGCGATTCGCCCTTCGGATTCACGTGGAGATCCATGTGGCGATTGCCGAGCGACGAGAGCACGTCGGGCCAGCCGTCGCCGGTGAAGTCGGCGGCCAGGTTCACCATGTCGGGCGCGAACTGGTTTTCGGGATTGAAGAGATTGCCGTCGCGATAGCGGCGGCGATCGGTGAAGCTGGGGCCGGCGTAGTAGAACGGCCCGGAGATGACGTCGAGGTTGCCGTCACGGTTGACGTCCGCCGTCGCCGCGCCCCAGCCGTAGTACATCGTCGTCAACCGCTGGATGGTGAAGCGCGGCGAGACCTGCTCCTTCGGCTCGACGACCGACAGCATGTCTTTCCACGCGAGGTCCTTGTAGTGCGCTTCGCCCGTGCCGCCGACGTAGAGGGCGATCGCACCGTAGCCGTACGCGTTCTTCTCGTCGACCGGCACCGTGCCGGTGTAGGTGGACACGACGCGCACCGGGCCCGTCTGGCTGCCGGCCGGCGGCCCGTCGGTCGCGATCGTGATGTAGGCCTCGTTCCAGTCACCGGCTTTCAGCGTGGGCCGGCCGCGCCCCGAACTGCCGACCTGGGTACCTCGCGCGGGTGCGGGAGGCGGTGCCGCAGGTGCGGGGGCTGCGCCGGGCGCGGGCGCCGCGCCACGGGCGGGCGCGGCACCTCCACGCGCGGCGCCGGCAGCACCGCCGCCGCGAGCCGGTGCGGCGAGCTGCTCACGGCCGGTCTCCTTACCGGTCGCATCGAGCGTCACCGCGTACGCGTTGGTGTCGTCGCCGCTGAGCGAGACGAACACGCCCGTCATGCCGCCGTCGGGCGTTTTGCGCGCGCGCAGCAGGACGCCGGACGTGCACTGGCCGATGCACTTGAAGTTCGTGTAGAGCTGCACGTCCTGAAAGTTCTTGTCCATGACGAGCCATCCGCCGTTCGTGCCGGGCTTGGCCCGGCCGATGAGCTCGCCGTTCTGCGCGCTCCAGTCGGCGCCGCCGACCACGTGCCAGCCGGCCAGCGTCGAGCCTTTGAACGAACCGTCGGGTTTGAAATTGGCGGGATCGGCGGCGCGGAGCCCCAGGGCCATCGCCACCAGAGCCGTCGTCGTAACCGCCAGCGAACGCAGGGGGCTTCTCATGACGTCCTCACTTCTTTGCCGGCACGCGTCGCGCCGGCGCGGGAAACAGATCTGCGGCACGTTAGCCCTTCCCCTCCGGGCAATCAAGTCCGGGCGCCGGCCGAATCAGGGCGCGCGGCGGTAGATCGTCTTCAGGTCGCCGGGCCGAGCGAAGAGCCGGTAGCCGAGCCAGCCGGCGGCGACCGGCACACCGACGACCGAGGCGCCGATGAGCACCCGTTCGTCCGAGCAGTCGCCGCCGCAGTCCTTGTAGCCGAGGTGGAGCGCCGCGACGAAGCCGGCGAACGCGCCGATGCCTGCGCCGGCAAGCGCGCCGATCTTCGAGCCGCGCGACGGTCCACGCGCGGCCACGACCGCGACGTCGTCGCGCAGGATTGTCCGTGCCGCGCCCTGGCCGCCGGGAACGAGGACGAGACCGGCTTGGTCTGCCGAGACGAACCGGCCGACAACGTCCTCGCCGGCCGTCAGCGTGACCCGCACCTCGTCGCCATGCTGGAGTCCCTGCACGTAATCCCAACCCGCCGGCCGCTGCGCGCGGTCCAGCTCCGCGACGGGCACGGCAGGGTTACGAAGCGCGCGTCGTGCCGCCAGCATCCGAGCCTCGGGCGACGGGCTGGCGCGCTCTGTTGCTGTCAGGGCCTGTGCCGCGGTCCAGACCGGCGCCGCGAAGAGCGAAGCCAACAGCAACGCGGCCTCCTTCGAGCCCTTCAGCCGACCCATGTCTTGGAGGCGCGTCAGCATGTCGTGACTTCGTCCGGCTGACCGTCGGGCGACGGCAAGCGCCACGTCTTCACCGCCGGCCGCATCTCCATCACCCAGAACCAACGATACCGCCGATCAGCAGGTGGGCGCCTCACGTTCGGCGTATCGAGGTCAGCACGCAACAAGGGCGCTTGGACGCGCTGTAGTCTGCCGCGAGGCAGACGTCTCGCCCCAAGTGCCCACGACATACCAGCCATTCCGGCACATCGCAGTTCCCGCCTTGGCTCGCTGGCCGCATTCGGCAACGACATCTCGAGTGGGCTGCGGCGACGTTCGGCGACGTCCGGCCGGTGGGCGCGGTCTCGCGTGATTCAGCGCCGCCGCGGCCCGCGGCCTTGGAGCGACGATCAGCGGTACGCGATCGCGAACAGCCGCCGGAACGGAAAGAGCACGCGGCCGTCAGCACGCGGCGGAAACTCGGGCGCGAGTCGTGCGCGATAGTCGCGCTCGAGCTTCCGGCGCGTCACCTCGTCCGGCAGGACGTCGAGCCACGGCCTGAGCCCGGTGCCGCGGTACCACTCGACGATCTCGTCGACCGACGCGAGCACGTGGACGTAGTCCGTGCACCAGATGTCGATGCGGCGCGCGTGCGGCGCGAGCACGTCGTAGTAGAAGTCGGCGAGTGCGAGTGCCACTGGCGGGGCGGCGTCGAGAAGCGGGAGCGCCAGGCGTCAGATCCGGCGAGCTCGCGCATGGCGCGGTGCGGCGCGGCGTCCTGGTTGGCCGGCACCTGCATGGCGAACGCTCCGCCGTCGGCCACGTATGACAGCAGCCGCGGGCACAGGTGCGCGTGATCGGGCACCCACTGCAGCGACGCGTTCGCGAACACCACGTCGAAGCGCTCGGCGGCGTCAGGCCGCCAGGCCGCGATGTCGGCCTGGATCCAGGCGGCGCCAGGCAGCTCATGGCTCGCCGCCGCCAGCATCTCTGCCGAGCTGTCCAGGCCCGTGACCGCGGCGGACGGCCATCGGCGCGCGAGCACGGCCGTGCTGTTCGCTGGCCCGCAGCCGAGATCGATGACGCGGCGCGGACTCGCCACCGTGATCGCGGCCGCGAGATCACGCGCCGGGCGCGTCCGCTCCTCGGCGAACTTCAAGTACTGCGCGCTGCTCCAGCTCGGCACGTGTGCCGCCAGATGTCAGCGGTACAGCAGGAACGGTGCGCGGCTCTCCGCGAAGGCCGCCGCCTCGCGGTCCCACTGCTCCAGGAGCGGTGCGAGCTGTCCGGCGTCGATCGCCAGCCGCACCTTGTCCGTGCCGGTGAGCCGATCGATCGACGGCCGCCAGGCGAAGTCCGCCGGATGCGCCTTGCGGATCTCGTCGATCAGCAGGAGCGAGGCGCGCACGGGCCGATACGCGCGCCGGTCCGTGATGACGTACCGGATCGCGGGAATCGTCTGCCCGGGGTACTTGCCCGCCGCGGGCTCGATCGACATCGTGATCGCCTCGAACCGGATTCCCGGCAGGTGCAGCTCGTTCATGCGGCGGACGATTCCCGGCGCGTCGAGCCAGGGCGCGCCCACCTGCTCGAACGGCCGCTCGGTGCCGCGCCCTTCCGCGACGTTGGTGCCCTCGAAGTACACGGCGCCTGGATAGTTCGTCACCGCCGCGAGCGACCGCAGGTTGGGCGACGGGTTCACCCACGGCAAGCCGGTCTCGTCCTGCCAGTCGGCACGCCGCCAGTTGGCCGCGCGGACGACGATGAGGTTGGCGCCGATGGCGTGGCGCTGGTTGAAGAGCGTGGCGAGCTCGCCCACCGTCATGCCGTGCCGCGCGGGAATCGGGTACATCCCGACGAACGACGCGAACGCCGGGTCGAGCTGCGCGCCCTCGACGATCTCGCCGCCGATCGGATTGGGCCGATCGAGCACGACGAACGGGATGCCCTTCTTCACCGCCGCCTGCATCGCCAGCGCCATCGTCGAGACGTACGTCCAGGTGCGGCCGCCGACCTCCTGCAGGTCGTAGACGAGCACGTCGACGTGCTCGAGCATCTTCGGCGTCGGGCCGCGATCGGCGCCGCCGTAGAGCGAGTAGATCGGCACGCCGGTCTTCTGGTCGACCTCGTCGGTGATCTTCGCGCCGGCCGGCGCCACGCCGCGGATGCCGTGCTCCGGCGCGAAGAGCGCGACGAGCTGAAGATCCTTGCGCGCCGCGATCAGGTCGATGTCGAGAGAGCGCGCGCGATCGATCGCCGAGTGGTTCGTGATCAAGCCGACGCGCTTGCCGCGCACGGCAGCGGGCAGATCGGCCAGGAACACCTCGATGCCCGGTTGCACGCCTTGCGCCGGCACCGCCGACGGAACGAGGCACGCCGCCACGAGCAGCACCGCGAGAATCGTCTTCATCGTCCTGTCTCCTGCATCACTCGGACGCGCGCGGCCTGGCGCCGTTCGCTGTCCTCGCGACCGAGCGCGGCCGCCGCGGCCCGCATCATAGCGGAACGGCGCATGCCGAACACCGTCGGCCTGCACCAGGCCTCCGCGAGGCCCGCGCACGATGAAGGCAGGCGATCGACGTGGCGCCGGACGGGGCCGCCCCGCGGTGGCGCGCAGACGACGCCCGTGATCACGCGCGTGGTGCCGAGCACCACGTGGGGCCGTCCGGCGACAGGACCCGCGCTCACCGAGTGTTGAAACACACTCTCACGGTTCATGGCGACGACCGTCACCGGCGGCCGTCGCTCCCGGGTAGAATCGGCGGACCATGACGATTGCTGTGCTTCGGCGGGTGCTGGCCTGTCTGTCGGTCGCCCTGTCTCTCTGCGGCTGCACCACCGTCGGCGCGCAGGGCGGCCACACCGCCGCGATCGGGGAGTTCGGCCTGGATCTGACGGCGCAGGATCCGTCCGTTGCGCCCGGCGACGACTTCTACCGCTACGCGAACGGCAAGTGGATCGACGCCAGCCAAGTGCCGCCCGATCGCACGCGATGGGGCGCGTTCGATCAACTGTCGGTGCGCGCCGAAGAACAGGTGCGCGCCATCATCGACGCGTTGCCGGCCGATGCCCCGGCCGGCTCGGCGCAGAGGAAAGTCGGCGATTACTACCGCGCCTACCTCGACGCGGCCGCGATCGACGCGGCCGGGCTGGCGCCGATCGCACCGACGCTCGCCGCGATCGACCGTGCCGCGACCCACGAGGCGCTCCTCGCGCTCCTGGGCGATCCTGGCCTCGATCTCGACGGCCCGGTCGCGTTCGGCATCGGCGTCGATCAAAAGAACCCCGATCGCTACGTCACCCTCGTCGGCCAAGGCGGCCTCGGCCTTCCAGACCGCGAGTACTACCTCAGGCCCGACGCCAGCTTCGCCGAGATCCGCGCGCAGTACCGCGCGCACGTCGCCCGGATGCTCGGCCTCGCCCACTCGCCGAATGCCGACGGCCAGGCCGACGCGATCCTGGCGCTCGAGACGCGCATCGCCGAGCTGCACTGGCCGATCGCCAAGCGCCGCGACCGCAGCCTGACGTACAACCTGCGGGATCGCGCGGCGCTCGACGCGCTCGCGCCGGCGTTCCCCTGGACGGCGCTCCTCGCGCCCGCCGGTCTCGACGATCGCCGCGAGTTCGTCGTCCTCGAGATCGACGCCGTGGCTGCGCTGGCGGCGATGTTCCGCGACGTCCCCGTCCCGACCTGGCAGAGCTATCTGCGCTACCACCTGCTCCACAATCGGGCCGCCGTCCTGCCGAAGCGCTTCGACGAGGAGAACTTCGCGTTTCACGGGCGCACGCTGAACGGCCAGCAGCAGTTGCGCGATCGCTGGAAGCGCGCCGTCACGGCGACGAGCGAGGCGCTCGGCGAAGCCGTCGGCGCGCTCTACGTCGCGCGCCATTTCCCGCCCGAGGCGAAGACCAAGATGCTCGCCCTCGTCGAGAACCTCCGCCGGGCGTACGGCGAGCGCATTCGGAACCTCTCCTGGATGTCGCCGGCGACGAAAACGGTCGCGCTCGAGAAGCTCGCCTCGTTCCGTCCGAAGATCGGCTATCCCGATCGATGGCGCGACTACGGCGCGCTCGACGTGCGCCCGGGCGACGCCTTCGGCAACCTCGTCCGCGCCGAGCGGTTCGACTGGCACCGGGTGCGCAGCCGGATCGACGCGCCGACCGATCGGGACGAATGGGCGATGACGCCCCACACCGTCAACGCCTACTACCGCTCGGTCTTCAACGAGATCGTGTTTCCCGCGGCGATCCTCCAGCCGCCGTTCTTCGATCCGTCCGCCGACGACGCGGTCAACTACGGCGGCATCGGCGGCGTCATCGGCCACGAGATGGGCCACGGCTTCGACGATCAGGGAGCGAAGTCGGACGCGAACGGCATCCTGCGCACGTGGTGGCAGCCCGAAGACGAGGTCGCCTTCCAGCAGCGCACGGGCGACCTGGCCGCGCAGTACGACGCCTACGAGCCGCTGGCCGGGCTGCGTGTGAACGGCCGGCTGACGCTCGGCGAGAACATCGGCGATCTCGGCGGGTTGTCCGTCGCCCGCGAGGCCTACCGCTTGTCGCTCGGCGGCCGCGAGGCACCGGTGCTGCGGACCCTCACGGGCGATCAGCGTTTCTTCCTCTCGTGGGCGCAGGTGTGGCGCGAGGTCATCCGCGACGAGCGGCTGCGCACGCAGGTCATGAGCGATCCGCACAGCCCGGCGCGCTACCGCGTGAACGGCGTGGTCCGCAACATGGACGCGTGGTACGCGGCCTTCGGCGCGACGCCGAGCCAGAAGCTGTTCCTGCCGCCCGAGGCGCGCGTGCGGATCTGGTGAGGCGGCCGTCGCGGCCATGCCTTTCCCGCGCCCGGACGGTTCCGACGTGCCGCCGGCAGCGTCGCCGCCTCGCCACACGGCCCTCGTCGCGGTGCTGGTCGCCGCGCTGGGCTACTTCGTCGACATCTACGACGTCCTCCTCTTCAGCGTCGTCAGAATCCGGAGCCTGAGCGCGATCGGCGTGCCGGCGGCGGACCTGCTGTCCACCGGCGTGCACCTGCTGAACATGCAGATGCTCGGGATGCTGATCGGCGGCGTCGCGTGGGGCGTGCTCGGCGATCGGCGCGGGCGGCTGTCGGTGCTCTTCGGATCGATCATCGTGTACTCGATCGCGAACCTGCTCAACGCGCTCGTCACATCGGTCGAACAGTACGCGGTGCTGCGGTTCATCGCGGGGATCGGCCTGGCGGGCGAGCTCGGAGCCGGCATCACGCTCGTGAGCGAGCTCGTGCCGCGTCACCAGCGAGGCTACGCCACCGGTGCCGTCGCCGGCATCGGCCTGTCTGGCGCCATCGCGGCCGTCGTGGTGGGCGACCTGTTCGACTGGCGCGCGGCGTACGCCGTGGGCGGCGTGATGGGCCTGCTGCTCCTCGTGCTCCGTCTCGGCGTCCGCGAGTCCGGCCTGTTCGAGGCGGTCACGAAGACCGCGCTCACCCGCGGGCGGTTCCTGCAGCTCTTCGCGACCCGCGAGCGCGCCACGCGCTATCTCGCCGTGATCGCCGTCGGCATTCCGATCTGGTACGTCGTCGCGATCCTGATCACGTTCTCCCCGGAGTTCGGACGCACGATGGGTATCGTGCCGGCGCCGACGTCGGCACGAGCGATCCTGTTCGCGTACATCGGCCTGTCGGTCGGCGACCTCGCGAGCGGCGCGCTGTCGCAGGTCGTCGCGAGCCGGAAGCGCGTGCTGCGGTGGTTTCTCTCGCTCACCACGCTCGGCGTCGCTGCGTACTTTCTGCCCTGGGACAAGTCGCCCGCGGTCTTCTACGCGCTCTGCGGCGCGCTCGGCGTCGCGACCGGATACTGGGCGGTGTTCGTGACCGTCGCGGCCGAGCAGTTCGGCACCAACCTCCGCGCGACGGCGACGACGACGGCGCCCAACTTCGTCCGCGGCGCGGTGGTGCCGATCACGTCAGGGTTCCAGGCGCTCGCGCCAACGCTGGGCCTTGCGGGCGCGGGCGCGCTCGTCGGCGCCGTCGTGCTCGCCGTGGCGTTCCTCGCCCTGGCTCGCCTGCCGGAAACCCACGGCCGCGACCTCGATTTCGTCGAGCATTGAGGCGGCCGTCCGGCCTCCGCACGTATCCCGCCGGGCTGCCGCGCAGGACGCCCCGCGATTCCCATGTCGGGCTCTCCGGTGCCACGGCCGGCAAGCCTCGTCTCCCTCCGGGGCGACCTCGTCATGGTTGCGGCCTGCCCCATCGGAGGGCCGCCTACGGCACGGCAGTTGCTCCGCGAAAGACCATACGAATGTCGGGGTCCACCATCGGCGTCGACCTGCAGCTCGTCGAGAAGGGTGTCCCCGACACGGTTTCCACTATCCCGTGAGCACCATCCTGATCGTCGACGACGAACCGGACACGCTCGTCGTGCTCGACTGGTTGCTGTGCGCCGAAGGGTTCGACGTGCAGACCGCCGCCGAGGGCGCGCAGGCCTGGGCGACGTTCCAGGATCGCCATCCCGATCTCGTGATCACGGACTACATGATGCCGCGCATGGATGGGCTCGAGCTCGCGCGGCGCATCCGCGCGTCCGCCGGCCCGCGCGTGCCGATCATCCTGGCCAGCGCGGCGGCGAAGCTGCCGCCGCCAGACGCCGGCGAGTACGACGTCGCGATCCGCAAGCCGATCGACTTCACGGCGCTCGTGGATGCGATCAAGCAGTTGCTCGCGTCGCCGCCGGCACGATAGCGTGTCGGTCGATGACCGACCGGCACGCGCCGCCCTGCCCTGACTGCGACGACCCGTTGACGTTCGCCTACGAAGACACGAGCGGTCAGGGCGCGCACAAGCGCGGCGATCACTTCAACACGACGCCCTACACACGGCATTACCTCTGTTTTCCGTGCGAGAAGGCGTGGAAGCAGCGGCTCGAGGGTCCGTTCACGCCAGATGTCGTCGCCGATCTCGCGTTCTTCTCGTGTCGCGAGGGCGGCTGCGGTGCCCGATTGCACGTGAGCGCGATATCGAACGACGAGGGCGCGATCGAGCTCACGTGCCCGCACGGCCACCGGCATGTCGTCCTGCGCGCGAACGGATCGAACGAGCTGACGGTGGCCGCCGTCCGCTGAGAACGCGTTTCGAACCTCGGCGAGCGCGGGCCCTGTCGCCGGACAGCCCGACGCGGGGCTCGGCCCACAGCGCGTGATCGCGCGCGTCGCCTGCGCGTCACGCGGGGCGGCCCCATCCGGCGCCAGCCCCGCCGCGGAAGTCTTGAAACGGACTCGAGGGCTCAGCGCAGCGCCGCTGCGATTTCTGTCGCCGCGAGCCGATTGCCGGCGATGTTCCAGTGCGTGTCCTGCGGCTTGTACAAGCGCGTGGTGCGGCCCGCCGCGGCAAAGGCCGGCAGCAGATCGATCACCTGGATCCCGTCAGCCCTGAGCCGATCCGAGAGCAGCCGATTCGGCTGCTCGAAGTCGAGGTCGCCCTCGGCGTGCCCGGACGCGCGCGCGACGTCGGCTCGCAGCCGCTCGTCGACCTGGACTTCGTCGGGAATCAGCGCGACCGCGAAGTCTGCCCCCGCACGCCGCGCGACGTCGCGCATGGCGCCGAGCTCTCCGGCGACGCGGCTGGCGGCTACCGGCAACACGCTGCCGCCGCGCACATAGAGCCACGACCGATCGACTTCGATCTCGAGAAATCGATCCGTCGGCAGGCTCGGCTCGTCGTCGTGATACTCGACAGCAGCGCCGCCTGCCGCCGCTGGCGCCGGCGGCACGCCGCCGCGCAGCCGCCACAACGCACGGACGAACGTGGCGGCGAACGAACGGTCGTACCAGCGACGGCCGGGCGTTTCGAAGTCGTTGCCGATGAACACGCACGTCAGCACCAGATCCGGCGCGTACGGCAGCGCCTCCCCGACGAGCATCGCCAGGTAGTCGGCAGGCTCGGTCGCCGGAATGCCGATGTTGATGACCTCGACCGACCCGCCGGCGTCCAGCTCGGTTTCGAGCCGCGTGAGGAAGTTGTCTCGGTGCGGCACGACGCCCAACGCGAACGAGTCGCCGATCGCGGCAATGCGCCGTCTCACGTTCGGAGGCCGCACGAGCGGATGCGCTCTGTCGTTGAAGCCGCCCGAGTTGAGGCGCGTGTCGAAGAACGGCGCGCCGGGACGGCCTCGATACCGTTCGTATCCGCTCGTGTAGAAGATGAAACTCGGCCGCACCGCGTTGAACACCCGCAGCGCGCCCTCGAGCACGAGGACGTTGACGAGCACGACCGCCGCCCATTTGAGGACCGCGCGCCGATGCGTGGTCACCGCGCGCAGCCCAAAGGCCAGCAGGCATCCGACGGCCGCGCAAGCGCCGGTCGCCTCGACCGACAGCCAGACGTGCAGCGGCGTCGCCATGCCGTAGATGAGAACCACCCACAGCAGCCACGCCGGCGACGTGAGCACGACCCACCGGCGGCGTCCGCGCGCGACGACGCGATCGAGGGCGGCGGCGAAGGCGAACCCCGCGACGAGGCAGATGGCCCAGCGTCGCGCCGTGACGGCGCCCGGCTCGAGCGCGTCACGCTGGCGCACGCTCTCGTCGGCGACGACGAACACGCGCGGGAAGTCGGGCGCGATGCCGTAGTAGTTCTGCACGCGCCCGCGCAGCTCGAAGGTGGCGCCGGGATCGCCCTGAAGCCGCACGCCGAGCGCGTTGCGGCCGGCACGTGCGGCCGTGACCGGCGCGAGCACCCTGCCGCCGATCGCCACGTAGAGCCGCTCGCCCGGCACGATCGCCACCGGCACGCCGTTCACATCGATCGTCGCCGTCGGCCGCCGCTCGCCGGACGAGCGGAGCGTCAGGCCGTACTCGACGTAGATGGGCTCCGCGCGATCGAGCGCGAAGTCGTGGATCGGATGCGCCGACGAGATCGCGACGCGCTCGTCGACCGGACGGAAGCGCTCGTTCGTCAGGAGCGCCGCCGGCAAGGCGAAGACGATGGCGGTGAGGAGCAGGCGCGCACGCGTCATGCAGGCGTCGCCCACGACTCTATACCGGCGGCCGAAGGCCATCGTGCTCTGGAGGCTCGACGGTCCGGCCGCAAGCGAGGACTCGACGCGTGCCACTGCAGGGCTCCAGCCCCGCGGACGAGCGCACACGCTGCGGCTAGCGTGCCGCGGCCGCCGACGCGGCGTCGCGATCCAGCCGCGCCTTGTCCACCTGGCCGGCGTAGACGGCCAGGCGCGCGCGTACGTGGATCGCGCCGCCCTTCGCCACCGTGGTGATCCGTTTGGGTTGGGACGGATCGTAGCCGTTGCGCGAGAAAGGATTCATCGCGAACAGCCCGTAGTCGCGCGCGTGCCAGTACGGCGGCGCGTTGATCGTCGACGGATGCGCGAAGATCGCGACGGTCACGTCGTGGCTGCCCGCCTGGTCCCGGACGGTGCCGCGGATCGCCACCCATCGGCTGGTCTTGCCCCAGACGTTCGCCGCCGTCTCCCGGCCTTCGGCGTCGATGTACCGGCCGGTGCCGCCCGCCTCCTTCAACGTGTCGTTCAGCCGCAGGCCGAATGCGCCTTCCTTCGTGTCGCCCATCGTCACGGCCACGTCGGGCGCGCGGAGCGTGATGTCGTGGTCCATCCAGAACACGTCGCGGGCGCCGCCGAAGGTCACGCGCTTCGTCTCCTCGAACACCAGGCCGCCGCCGTTGTCGCGCCACTCGAGCACCGCCGTGAGCGTGCTGCCCTCCACGCGCAGATCGCGATGGACGATGCGACGGCCGGTCGGCTCCGGATTCCAGAAGTTCGTGCCGTTCACCTCGTCGTACGTGAAGAACAGCGACTGATGGTGCGGGTGATCGTTCGATTCACCCGGCACGTCCTTCACCATCGGAAACTCGCGATTCACGCGCGCGCCGTTCGGGCCGAGCACGGGGTAGAACACCGGCTTGTCGGGAAACGCCGGCCCGTACCGATAGGTCGTGAACGGCTTGCCGTCGATGGCGATCGCCACCTGCTGGCGCGCGGCATCGGGTGAGATCTCGATCCCCGGCGGCGAGGACTGTGCCGCCACGGCGGCGATCCCGATCAGCGCGAACCCGGCGAACGGCGTCCAGCTCATCTCGTCGTCTCCACCGCGCGGTGGCATTGTCGCAAGTACTCGAGGCTCCGCCGCGCGATCGTTTCAGGATCGGGTGTGTAGTCGAAGACCTCGACCGAGATCCACCCGCGATAGTGCCGCTCGTCGAGCGCGCGGAGGATCGGCGCGAAGTCCTCGTCGCCGAATCCCGGCCCGCGCCGGTTGGGATCGTTCGCGTGAACGTGGCCGGCCCGTCCCGCGTGGCGTCGAATCAGCTCGGCGACCGGTACCGTCTCGCTCGCCATGGCCTTGACGTCGAGCTGCAGGACGAACTGCGGATGGTCCACGGCGTCGATCAAGTCGATCGCGTCCGCGCACGTGTTCACGAAGTTGGTCTCGTCGGGCGACAGCGGCTCCATGCAGATCCGCACGCCCAGATCGCCGATCGCCGGCATCGCGGCGCGAAACGTCTCCACCGCGTAGTCCATGGCCGCATCGTGCGACACGCCGGGAAGCCGCTGGCGTTGGGCCGGAGATCCGAAGACCATCACGGTCCCGCCAAGGTCGTGGCAGGCGTGCGCCAGATCGATCAGGTAAGCGCTCGTGCGAGCGCGCGCGTCGGGATCGGGTGACGTGAGGTGCAGTCCCTCCGTGCGCGCCAGCAGCCAGTGCAAGCCGACGACCTCGAGCCCGGCGTCCGAGGCGATCCGGCGTGCGGCGGCACGGGCGTCACGCGACCAGCCTCCGATCGCCGGCGCGAACGTGAACGGCGCCAGCTCGACACCGTCGTAGCCGAGGCCGGCGAGCGTCCGGCAGACGCGGCTGAACGGCCAGCCCTCGAACATCTCGTTGCAGGCCGCGAGCCTCACGTCACTCCACGACGAAGCGCACCTCGCGGCGCGCCGTCTCGTTCCCGTGCCGGACCGTGAACGTCAGAACGTGCGCGCCGGGCCGCAGCGACGACACGGGGACGTCCACCGCGAAGTCCATCGCCTGGTGCTGCGGGCCGGCCGGGACGATCCGCTCCTCGCGGTGATAGACGCGCGTATCCGTATCGTCGCGGATCTCCGTCGTCGCGTAGCCGGGCATGAACGTCCGCGCGGCGCTCTGGTACTCGTGCACGAACGCGCGCACGCGCTCGGTGCGCGAGAACTCGCGGCGCGTCGTCGGCACGAGCGGCGTGAGATCGACGAGCGGCGCCCCGGCAATCGCCCCGGCGTCGCCTCCCGCCTGGACGAACATGCCCGACAACGACACGAGCTGCCGGCCGAAGTCCGGCACGTCGACGTACGTGTAAGCGCTGCCGGTCCGCCCGGTCGCGGCGTCCTCGACGGCCGCGCGGATCTCGTAGCGCCCCGGCTTCAATTCCAGACGCGACGCCAGCTCGTACTCCACGAGGCCATCGCCGGTGCGCCTCGGCGTCACGGTCGCATCGCGGCGATCGAGGCCGAGCGTGTTGCCGTTGCTGTCGAGCGCGGTCGTGAGCAGGACGGCGTTCGCGCCCGAGCCAGCGTCCGGCGCCACGGCGATGCCGCTCTCGGCCGCGACGCGGTCCCGCCGCACGCGCACCAGCACGGCCACGACGCCGCCGCGCAGCCCCGGCCGCGCGACCGGCACGGCGCTCAGCGCCATCTGCAGATCGGTCTTCGGCCACAGGCCGGTGACGCTGGCGACCAGCGCCGGCGGCAGGCCCTCCGCCAGGCGCGCCGGCTTCGGCAGCGGGTGGCCGCCCGCGTAGTAGCCGCGCCGCGCCTGCAGCGTCACGTCCTTCCGGTTCACCTTCACCGTGATCCGCCGGAAGCGCCCGTCGGGCTTCACGGCGGCAGGCGGGAATCCCAGCACGTAGTACGCATCGCTCTCGCGGAACACTTCCGGCAGCACCGCCGATGGATCGTTGCGCGTGACCAGCCGGCCACCGGTCGGCGACGTGACGGCGAGCAGACCGGAGATCCGCCGCGCGTCCATGCCCGGCGGCGGCCGCGACACGATGCCGCGCGCCGAGGCCGGCGGCGCGAGCGTGTCGAGGCCGCGCGGGTCGATCACGTGGATCGTGAGATTGCCGGCTTCCGATGCACGGAGCGCCCGCCGCCGCGCCGCGTCGATCATCGACCCGCATCCGCCCTGTCCGCGCAGCGGCAGCCGCCGGCCGACGAACAGCAGGATCTTGCGCCGCCACCCGACGTCCTGGATCCCTTCGGCGGCCGACGCGATCGCCTCCATCGCGCACGCGCCGTTACCGCAGGGACAGAAGCCCGTGCCGGTGCGCTCGCCGCCCGGCACGTTGAACACCGGCTGCCGGATCACGTCCAACAGCCGCTGGCGGTCCGCCGTGAAGTTCTGCGGCACGCCCGGCATCGTCCAGGCGATCGCCGCCATGTCGCCGTGCCGCAGTTGCTGCACCGCCGCCTCGGCGATCCGCCGGCCCTCTACCGCATCGGCAGCGTCGATGAACGCGTCGAGCAGGATGACGACGAGCCGGCCCTCGCGCGGAAAGACGTTCGTGTGCACGTCCGGCGCGACGTCGTCCATCCAGGCGGCCGGCGGCAGCACGCGCCGCGGCAGATCGACCGGCGTGAACGCGACGATCGGCCGTGGCTGCCCCTCTTCGAGCACCGTGAAGTCGGCGGTCGTGAGATCGCGGACCGGCAGCCGATGACGGTCGAGGACCGAGACCTCGACGTCCACGAGATCGACCGCGCCGGTGAACACTTGCGCCGGGCCGGCCTGCGCGCGCGGCAGCGCCATCGTCGCGCCGATCGCCAGCGCCGCGGCGGCGAACGCGCGGAGCCGGATCATCGGGCCGCCCCGAACCGGCTGGCGAGAAACGGAATCCCGCGCCGGCCCCAGAACGAGTGTTCGCCGTCGAAGATCTCGTGGTCGAGCGCGGCGTCGGCCCCGAACACGCGGTAGACGTCGCGCACGCGCGCGACGCTCTCGGTGCTCGCGGCGATCGGAAAGATGTCGTCGCGCGTCCCCGATTCGACGAACAGCGGCCGCGGGGCGATGAGACCGGCGACGTCGTGCATCTCCGCCCAGTCGAGGATGCCGGGAACGTAGTTGTCAGCGCAGTGCACGAGGCTGCCGATGCTGTCGCGAAACGTGTTCAGGTATCCGCTCACCATCGCGGCCCCGAGCCGCGGCTCGAGCGCCGCCGAGAACAGCGTGACGGTGCCGCCGCCGGAGATCCCCATGCAGCCCACGCGGGACGCGTCCAGCTCTGGACGCTCGGCGATGAGGTCGAGCGTCCGCATCACGTCGCGCACGCGCCAGCCCAGGAGCGTCTGCCCCACGAGCAGCGCACCGCCGGCAGTCGGGTCGCAGGCCTTCTGCCCCAACCCGCGGCGCGCGTTGCGCTCGTCGCGCCGGGCGCCGAAGCCCATCGGCTCGATCGCCACCGCGGCCATCCCGGCCTCGACGACCTGGATCGCGAAATCGTGCTGATAGCCCGCCTTGTCGCTCCGATCCCGACCCGCCTCGTCGATGCCGACGATATCGTCGACGCCGCGGCCATGACCCGGCACGCAAATCATCGTCGCGAGCGGCCTCGGCCGGCCGACAGGCGCGAGCACGTAGGCGACGACGCTCACGCCAGGCGCCGAGTCGAACACGAGCTTCTCGCGGCGGTACCGCGGAAACTCGCGAACCTCGAGCGTCTCGGCACGCAACGGCACGGTGCCGGCCGGAATGCCCCCGAGCAGCTCGACGAGCTTCGTCCGGAGCGCCGCTTGCCACCGTTCGGCCTCCAGGCGTGTCGACGCCTGGAACCGCAACGCACGCGGCGCGGCCGCGAGCAGCCCTCGCGAATAGGCAACCGGATCGAACACCCGACCGGCGATCGCCGTCGCCGTCACACCCGTGAGCGGTCCGATGTAGCCATTCGTCGGGGACGGTGCGGCGGACGACGCCTGGGCGCCGGCCGGCTCGGCGATCGAGGGCAGTGCCGCGCCGGCAGCGAGCCCGGCGGCCACCCGCGCGAGATCCCGGCGGGACAGGTTGTCCATAGGGGCGATGCTCCGGTGAGCCGTCAGTATACGGGGTCGCACGGTTCCCGCACGCGAGCTCGCGGCTTTTTCGGTCCTACCAGGGCACCCCGGCTGAATCTCCCGCGAAGCGGCACTCGCGTTGCAGGGTCGGCCTCGCGTTGGAGGGGCGACCGAACGTGCAAACCGGAGCCGCAGCCGGGTGGCAGGCAGCACCGCCGATGCTCGTGGGCAGCCGGGTCGTGCTCCGCGAAGTACGCCCGGACGACCGGGCCGCCTTCGTCGAGCACCTGGCGACGCCCGAGGTCACGCGGTTCATCCCCGCGCCGCCTGCGGATCACGAAGGATTCGAGCGCTTCGCCCACTGGGCGGTGCGGCGGCGGTGCGAAGGGCTTGCGGTGTACTTCAGCGTCATCCCGGATGGGTATGACCGGGCCGCGGGCGTCATCTGCCTCCATACGCATGTGCCCGGCGATTCCCAATCGGGTTGGGACTGGGGCTTCGCGCTCGGGCCGGCGTGGTGGGGCACGGGGCTGTTCCAGCTCGCCGCGCGCCTGACCCTCGACTTCGCCTTCGCGACGATGGGGCTGCCGGCCGTGGATGCCTGGTCGCTCGTCAACAACGGCCGCGTCCACGGCGCCATGGCGAAGCTGGGCGCGGTCCCGGCCCTCGTGCGCGATACCCAAGGTCCGGACGGACGATTCGGCACTTACATCCGCTGGCGGATGGTCGCGTCCGAGGCCCGCGATCGGGCGACGTCACGGCCAGAGCCGGAGGCCGCCGCGCGACCGCTTGCGGCCGAGACGAAGGTCGACTCGTAGCCGGCGGGCCCACAGGCCCTGCAGCTCCGGACTTCTCTTTGGTCCGAAGCCGAGGCCCGTGGCGGAAGCGCGCCTGGCCGCCAGCACCGCGACGCCGCCGAACGCGCCACAACACGAGTCGCGAGGTCTTCGCCGTGCACACCGGGTAGGAACCAGCCCGTCGTCGTCGTAGACTACCCCCTGGATCATGGCCAGCCGCACGGCACCCGCTTTTCGGCTCGCCCGCGCGATCGCCTCCGGTGCCGCGCTCTCGGCGCTGGCCACGGGCGGAATCGCCGCGCGTCAGCAGCCGGACGATCTCGACAGGCTCCTCAGCACGGCCGCCGACTACGTCGAACGGTTCGACACCGCCTTCGCCAACGTCGTGGCCGAAGAGCGCTACGTGCAGACGCTCGGCAACAGCCGCGGCCTGCCCACTCGGCGCCGCGAGCTCGTCTCCGACTTCCTGATGGTCAAGCTGTCGAGCGGCGACGGCTGGCTGCCGTTCCGCGACGTCTACTCGGTGGACGGCCAGCGCGTGCGCGATCACGATCAGCGGCTCGTCCGCCTGCTGTCGGTGCCCGACCCGCTGGCCCTCTTCCAGGCGCAGGCGATCGTCGCGCAGAGCGCGAGCTACAACATCGGCGTGTCGCGGACGATGAACCTGCCGATCCTGGCGCTGCAGATTCTGCGCGGGGCGAACCACGCGCGCTTCGAGTTCTCCGGCGTGAAGGCGGAGCCGGTGGAGGAGACGCCGGTGTTTCGCATCGACTACAGGGAGCACGCGCACCCGACGATCATCACGGGCCCTGGCGGCCGCGACATGCCGATGTCGGGGCAGGTCTGGCTGCAAGCCGACGGCGTCGTCATGCGCACCGAGCTCTGGATCGACGACCCCGCATCCATTCGCGCGGTGATGACGACGCGCTACCGCCACGATTCGGAGTTCGGCGTGGCGATTCCGGTCGAGATGCGGGAGGAGTATCTCGAACGTGGCGGCCGGAAGACGTCCGGCCTCGCCACGTACGGGCGCTTCCGCCAGTTCGGCGTCGAGACGTCCGACGCCATGGGCGGCCTCAAGCGCTGATGCTCGACCTCGGCGCCGTGCGCGCGCAGTTTCCAGCCCTTCGCCGGCGCGACGCCGGCCGCGAGGCGGTGTTCTTCGACGGCCCCGCGGGCAGCCAGGTGCCGCGCACCGTGATCGACGCCGTGAGCCGTTATCTCGCCACGACGAACGCGAACCACGGCGGCGCCTTCGCCACCAGCCGCGAGAGCGACGCGATGCTCGCCGAGGCGCGCCGCGCGGCGGCGGACTTCGTGGGCGCGCCGGACCCCGACGGCTGTTGTTTCGGCGCCAACATGACGACGCTGACGTTCGCGCTGAGCCGCGCGCTCGCCCGCACCTGGACCGCCGGCGACAACATCGTCGTCACCCGGCTCGACCACGACGCGAACGTCACGCCGTGGACGCGCGCGGCCGAGGAGGCCGGCGTGGAGGTGCGACACGCGGCGATCCGCCCCGACTGCACGCTGGACGTCGGCGACCTCGCGTCGAAGCTGTCTTCGCGCACGCGGCTCGTGGCGGTGGGCGCCGCGTCGAACGCGGTCGGCACCGTCAATCCGATCGGCACGATCGCCGAGCTCGCGCACGCCGCCGGCGCACTGGTCTTCTGCGACGCCGTCCACTACGCGCCGCACCGGCGGATCGACGTCGCCGCGTGGGGCTGCGACCTGCTCGTGTGCTCGGCCTACAAGTTCTTCGGTCCGCACGTGGGGCTGATGTGGGGCCGGCGCGATCTGCTCGAGACGCTGCCGACGTACAAGGTACGGCCCGCGCCGGAGCTGATGCCGGGGCGATGGATGACCGGCACGCCGAACGCGGAAGGCATCGCCGGAACGCTCGCCGCGATCGACTACATCGCGAGCCTCGGCCGCGGCGAAGACGACGCCCGCACGCGCCCGGAGGCGCTCGACGCGGCGTTCGCCGCCATCGTCGCGCACGAACGCGCGCTCGGCGAGCGCCTCCAGCACGGCCTCGACGCGCTGCCGCAGATTCGATCGTGGGGCATCACCGACGTGGCCAGGTTCGACGAGCGCGTGCCGACGTTCGCGATCAGCCATCGCACGATGCGGCCCGGCGACGTGGCGCGGACGCTCGCCGAGGCCGGCGTCTACGTGTGGAGCGGCAACTTCTACGCGCTGCCGCTCACCGAGGTGCTCGGCGTCGAGCCCGACGGGCTCGTCCGCATCGGCCTGCTCCACTACAACACGGCCGACGAAGTGGACCACCTGCTGCGCGTGCTGCGCGATCTTCCGTGACGCGCGGCGCCGCGCTCGAAGCCGGCGTGCTCGATCGGCGGCGCATCCTCGAAACGGCCAGCCGGCTGGCGGGCACCGACGTGTCGGCGACGCCTCATGTCGCGGCGCTGGACGCCTTCGTGACATCGCTCAGAGACGACGCCCGGCTGCACGCGGCGGGCGAACGGCGAATCGCCGCGGAGCTCGTCCGCTGCGCGGTGGCTGGCTGGCGGTTCGTCCGGCCGCACGACGGCGAGGCGGATCGTGCGAGCTCGACCGCGAGCCCAATCCTCGTCACCGGCCTCCCGCGAAGCGGCACGACGCTTCTCCAGCACCTCATCGCGTGCAATCCCGAGGTGCGGGCCGTCCGTCGATGGGAGATGCTCCGGGCCGCCACGCCGCCGGAAGATGCCGCAGGGCGGGCGCGTCAGATTGCGGCCGTGCAGCAGGAGATCGACGCGGTTTACGCGCGGCTCCCGGCGCTGCGGTCGGCGCATTCGATGGCCGCGACCGATCCCGACGAGTGCAGCCTGCTGCTCGGACACACGTTCTCGGCGCCGTCCTGGTTCACGCGCTACCACGTGCCCTCGTACTTCGAGTGGCAGATGCACGCGGACCTCACGCCGGCCTACCGGCAGCTCGCCCGCACGCTCCAGGCGATCACTGGCGGCGACGCCCGGCCGCTCCTCCTCAAGGACCCGAGCCATTTCTGGCATCTCGAGACCGTCCTGGCGGTGTGGCCAGACGTGCGCGTGCTCCGTCTTCGGCGTGCGATGCCGGACACGATCGCGTCGTACGCCCGTCTGTGCCATCTGCTGAGATCGGGCGACAGCGACGCGGTCGATCCGCTCGCCGTGGGCCCCGAATGCGTCCGCATGGCGGGCGCGGCGCTTCGGCGAGCGAGCACGGCCGCGGTGCGGTTCGCGCCTGGCCACCTGATCGACGTGGACTACGACGATCTCGTCGCCGATCCGATCGGCGTTCTCCGGCGGCTGCACGCAACGCTGGCGCTGCCGTGGGCCGCCTCCGCCGAGCAGGCCGCACGGGCTTGGCTTTCCAGGCACCCCACGCCTGCCTACCGGCCCGCCTCTCTGGCCGCGTGCGGGCTGTCGGACGCCGACATCGCCACGATCGCCGGCGGATGACGCGCCGGGCCGGGGTATCCTAGGGCGCCCCGGCGCGATACACGACGCTTTGAGCCTCCGGACCGACCCTTCCCCGCCCTCCGCGCTGCCATTCGTCGAAGAGCTGGTGCGCACGCAGGGCGACATCGCGCGCTTCGACAACGCGCGCGGCCCCGTCCACTTCTTCAACCATCCCGATCACGTGCAGGCGGTGCTGCAGAACCCCGAGTTCATCCGGACGGCGCTCTTCCGGATGGTGCTGGGGAACGGTCTCTTGGCGAGCGACGGCGACGTGTGGCGGCGGCGCCGGCGGATCATCCAGCCGTCGTTCGGCGAGCACCGCGTCGCCAGCTACGGCGACGCGGTGGTGCGCCACACGCTGGCGCTCTTGGATCGGTGGGCGCGCGGGCCGATGCGTACGGGTGAGCCCTTCGACGTCGCGATCGAGATGCGGCGTCTCACGCTCGAGATCGTGGTGAGCGCGCTCTTCGGCGTGGACCTCGGCGAGGACGCCGCGCGCTTCGACGAGGCGTTCAGCCGCGTCATCGACGAGGTCAGCGCGATCGCGCGCGGCGCCTTCAACGTCGCGCCGCCCGTCTTCACGCCGCAGCGCCAGGCGGAGTTCCGGTCGGCGCTCGCCGCGCTGCACGCCTACGTCGATCGGCTGATCGCCGATCGACGACACGTCGAGTCGCGTCCCGCGGACTTGCTCACGGCCCTGATCGAGACGGCCGACGATGCGACCGGGCGGCCGCTCGACCACGCGGACATCCGGGACGAGATCCTCACCATGTTGATCGCCGGCCACGAGACGACCGCCGTGGCGCTCGCCTGGCTCTGGTGGGTGCTCACCCGGCATCCCGACGTCGAACGCCAGGTGATCGTGGAGCTCGACGAGCGGCTCGGCGCCCGCACGCCAACGGCCGCAGACATGCCGGCGCTCGACTACACACGCGGCGTGATCCAGGAAGTGCTGCGGCTCTATCCGCCGGTGACGTTCACGATGCGGCAGGCGGTTTCGCCGCAGCAGATCGCCGGCGTGCCGATCCCCCGCGGCGGTCTCGTGCTGCTCTGCGCCTGGACGACGCATCGGCACGCGGCGTTCTGGCCGGACCCGGACCGCTTCGACCCGGAGCGGTTCGTACGAGCGGCGTCGCGGCACCACTACGCGTACTTCCCGTTCGGCGGCGGACGCCACCTCTGCATCGGCCAGTCGTTCGCCCTGCTCGAGGCGCAGTTGATCCTCGCCATCGTCCTGCAGCGCGTGCGGATTCGGCCGGCCGGGGCGGTCGAGCCGGAGCCGGATCCGGCGATCACCCTGCGGCAGAAACACGGATTCCTCGTAACGGCCGTCGCGCGCGACGACTCGACGGCGGTGGGCTGATGCAGGCGCGAACGTTCGCGGACCTAGTCAGAGCCCGCGCCGACGAGCGCGGCGATGCGCGCGCCTTCGTCTTCCTCCCGGACGGCGAGCGCGAAGACGCCGCCAGCTTCGGGGCCATGGATGCCCGGGCCCGGCAGATCGCGGCAGCCCTGCACGGCCGCCGCGCGCGCGACGAGCGCGTCCTGCTCTTGTGCCCGCCGGGCCTGGACTTCGTCGCCGCGCTGTTCGGCTGCTTCTACGCGGGCGCGATCGCCGTGCCCGTGCCGGTACCGCGTGCGCCTCGCCACGTCGATCGGCTGCACGGCATCGCACGCGACGCGTCGCCGCGCTACGCGCTCTGCGTCACCTCCGTGCTGGATCGGTACCGCGCCGCGCTGGAAGCGGCGATGCCCGAGGTGACTTGGCTGCCGGTCGGGACGCTCGACGCGGATGGCGCCGCGTGGGTGCCGCCCTCGCTCGCCTCCGACGGTGTCGCGCTGCTGCAGTACACCTCGGGGTCGACGTCGCTGCCCAAGGGCGTGATGGTGACGCACGCCAGTCTCCTGGCCAACCTCCAGATGATGGAGCAGTTCATGCACCTGCCGGCAGCCAGCCCGCACGTGAGCTGGCTGCCGCCCTTTCACGACATGGGCCTCGTGGCCGGCGCTCTGCGCGGCGTGTACACCGGCAACCTGTCCGTGCTGATGCCGCCCGAAGCCTTCCTCATGAAGCCGGTGCGATGGCTGCGAGCGATCTCGCGCTATCGCGCCGCGGTGTCCGGAGGGCCCACGTTCGCGTACGACCTCTGCGCGGAGCGCGTGACGACCGAGCAGATGTCGGACCTCGACCTGAGCCATTGGCTGCGCGCGTACGTTGGAGCCGAGCCGGTGCGCGCGCGCACGCTCGAACGGTTCGCGACCTGCTTCGCGCCGGTAGGTTTCTCCCGCCAGGCGCTGCGCCCGTGCTACGGGCTGGCGGAGGCGACGCTCATGGCCGCGGGCTGCCGGCACGACGCCGCCGTCACCACCCGCGCATTCGACGCGGACGCGCTCGCGCACGGGTGCGTGCGCATCGCGGCCGGCGACGCGCCGGCCCGCACGCTCGTCGGCTGCGGCACGCCCTACGGCGACGGCCGCATCGCGATCGTCGATCCCGCCACCGCACAACCGTGCGGTCCCGATCGGGTGGGTGAAATCTGGGTCGCCGGCCCGCACGTCGCCGCGGGCTACTGGAGCCGTCCGCGCGAGTCCGGCGACACGTTCCGGGCATGCGCGGCCGGCGATGCCGGCGGCCACTTCCTGCGCACGGGCGATCTCGGGTTCGTGCACGACGGCGAGCTGTTCGTCGCGGGCCGCGTGAAGGACATCATCATCGTCTCGGGCCGCAACCATCATCCCGCCGACATCGAGCACACGGTCGAAGCGTGCGATCCGGCGATCCGGACGCACGGGTGCGCCGCCTTCCCGGTGGACGTCGACGACGTGGAGCGCGTGGTGATCGTGCTGGAGGTCGCGCGCAGTGCCGGGCGCGCCGGTACCGCCGCGCTCGAAGCCGTCGTCCGGCGCCGGGTCGCCGAGCACCACGACGTCCAGCCGCACCTCGTCCTGCCGATCAGGCCCGGCACGCTGCCGCGTACGTCGAGCGGCAAGATCCAGCGGCACGTCTGCCGCGATCAGTTCCTTTCGAGAACGCTGCAGACATGGACGACGGACTGAAGACCACCGACGTCATCGAGGCATGGCTCGTGCGGCACATCGCCGCCGCGCTCAGCATCGAGCCCGCGTCCCTCGACCGTACGCAGCCGCTGTTCTCGCTCGGGCTCGACTCGCTGGCGCTCTTCACGATCACTGGCGACCTGGCCGAGTGGCTGAATCGTGAGCTGCCGGCCATGCTCCTGTGGGACGCGCCGACCATCACGGACGCGGCGCGCGCGATCGCCCAAGAGACGTGCGGCCGCGACGATGTCGCGCCGGCTGCCATCGCCACGGGCGAGCAGCGCGAGGCGCCGCTGACCTACCAGCAGGCGCGCCTCTGGCGCCACGCGGAGCACGGCCCGATTGGCGACCGCAACGTCATCGTGCGCCGCTGGATCGTGACCGGCGATCTCGACGTCGCGGCCTTGGGTCGCGCGCTCCGCGATCTCATCGCCCGCCACGAGATCCTGCGAACGACGTTCCTCGATCGGCCCGGCGAGCCGGCGCAGGTCGTTCACGCGCCCGGCCGGCCCGACCTCGTGACGTACGACGTGCGTCCGGCGGCCGATCCGGCGGCAGACGCCGACCGCCTCATGCGCGAGGAACAGCAGCGGCCGATGCGCCTCGACAACGGGCCGCTCCTGCGCGCTGTCGTGATCCGGGTCGGCGAGCGCGACTGGCGCATCGTGCTCGCGCTGCACCATCTCGTCATCGACGCGTACGCCTTCCGGGTGTTCTACGAGGAGCTGGCCGAGTGCTACGCAGCGGCACTCGACGGGCGGGCCGCCGCGCTCCCGCCGCCGGCCGTGCAGGTCGGCGACGTCGCGCGGCTGCAGCGCGAGCAGCTTCGTCCTGGCGGACCGCGTGTCCGCGCGCTGCTCGACTGGTGGACGGCGCTGCTCGAACCGCCGCTGCCGCGCATGGTGCTGCCGTTCGAGCGGCGGCCCGATCTCGTCGAGCCCGATCCGCCGATCGACGCGTTCCGCTGGATCCTCGCCGATGACTCGCTGCTCCGCGCGCTCGCCCAGCGCGAGCAGACGACGCTGTTCTCGATCCATCTGGCGGCGCTGGCGGCGCTCGTGGCCGACGCCACCGGCGAGCCCGACGCCATCGTCGGCACCTACGTCTCGGAGCGCGGATCATCGGCGCTGTCGCGAGCCATCGGCTGCTACGTCAACCTGCTGCCGCTGCGCGTCCGCGTCGATCGGTCCGCCGCGTTCCTCGATCACTTGCGGGCGACGCACGGCGTCGTCCGGCTCGCTTCGGCCCATCAGGACATGCCGTTCGACGATCTCTCTGAAGCGCTGCAGGCTCGGGGACGCCCGGCGCCGGCGATCTCGGTCATCTACGAGCACTCGCGAAGCCTGCCGCGGGCGCTGGAGCTCAAGGACACGGCGATCGAGCTGGTTCGAGGCCGGGCGACCGCAGACGATGGCTGGGGTCTGTCGATCTCGACGCAGGATCTGCAGCCTCGCGTGATCGCGGTGATGAGCTTCGACGGCAAGAAGTACCGCCCGGCGGCGATCGCGGCGTTCATGGCCCGCTATCTCGCGCTGATCGAAGCCGCGGTCGCACGGCCCGACGCGGTCCTCGGCGATCTGCTCCGCCTCACCGAGGCGGACGCGTCTCTCCCAGGTAGCGCCTGAACCAGGCCGCGGCCTCGTCGGCGACGCGTTCGAGCGTCCCCGGCTCCTCGAAGAGGTGCGTCGCACCCGGCACGATGACGAGCGACACGACGCCCGCCATCTGCCGCCTGGCGTCCTTGTTCATCTCGATGACCGGCTCGTCGTCGCCACCGACGATGAGCAGCGTGGGCGCGCGCACGTGGGCCAGCGCGGCGCCGGCGAGGTCTGGCCTGCCGCCGCGGGACACGACCGCCGCGATGCGCTCGGGCCGCCGCGCGGCCGCGACCAGCGCCGCGCCGCCACCCGTGCTCGCGCCGAACAAGCCCACCGGCAGCGCGGCGTACTCGTGTTCGCCCGCCAGCCAGTCGCTGATCGCGACGACGCGCCGGGCCAGCCGGTCGATGTCGAATCGGAACTCGGCGGTGACGCGATCGATCCGCTCCTCGCCGGCCGTGAGCAGATCCGCGAGCAGCGTGGCGAAGCCGGCGTCCTCGAGCCGGCGCGCCACGAACCGGTTGCGCGAGCTGTGCCGGCTGCTGCCGCTCCCGTGCGCGAAGACGACGATGCCGGCCGGCGGGCCGGGCGGCATGCCGAGATCGGCGTCGAGGATCGCCTCGCCAGCGGCGAGCCTGATGGCCTTCGTCATGGTCGATCTCTACAGTCCCGACGGGTACGTTTCGGCCGCCTCGCCCGCCTCCCAGTGTGCAGTCCGCTCGAGCGGCTCGAGCGCGTGCGTCTCGTCGATGTGGATGACGTGGTCGAACTGCGCGGACAAGCGCGCGTGGAAGTAGTGGCTGCGCCGCTCCGTCTCCGGCCGATACAGCACGCCGATCGCGCGTTCGAGCTTCCGTACCTCGAGCGCCGAGGCCAGCTCCGGGTCGCCGGCGAACGACAGCAGGAACCGAGCGCGGTTCGTGTCGTGGAACACGCGCTCGACGCTGCCGGCGAGCGACGGCCGCACGCGGCGGCGACGCGCTGGTCCGTCCCAGTCCGCGGCGGCCGTGACGGTGCCGGCGTGGGTCGTGAAGCCCACGGATACGGCGTCGCGGCCGAAATGCTCTCGCACGAGCTGGCCGAGGTTCAGCTCGCCGCGCTCGCCCATCTCGGTCGCGCGGGCGTCGCCCAGGTGCGAGTTGTGCGCCCACACGACCACGCGCGAGGCGTGACCACCCGTCGACAGGTGCTGGATCAAGGCGAGCAACGTCTCGGTCATGTGACGGTCGCGCAGATTCCAGGACTCGACGTGGCCGCCCATCATCGTCCGGTAGTACGCCTCGGCGTTGCGCACGACGCGCGCGTTCTGCTCGGCGGCGAACAGATCGTCCGGACCGAGCCGGCCATCGAGGCGGGCGTACTCCGCCGCGCGCGCTCGCAGATCGAGGAGCTGCGACAGCACGTCGCGCTCGCACGACGGCTCGAGGCCCAGCCCGGCGCCGTGCGCGTACGCTTCGATCGCGTCGCCGAACCGGTCGAAGCAGGCGTAGCGCGAACGCGCCCGCGCCGCGGCCGCCGGGTCGATTGGCTCGAGGAACGCGATCACGGCGCGCATCGAGGCGTGCAGGCTGTAGAGATCGAGGCCGTAGAAGCCTGCGCGGCGCGCCGGCGGCAGGCTCTCGTTGCGCTGTCGCAGCCAGTCGAGGAAGGCGACGACGTCGGCGTTGCGCCACATCCAGGCAGCAAACCGCTCGAAGTCGCCGAGCGCGGCGGCCGCGCTCGCGTCGCCCCCATCGCCGCGCACGTAGCGGTTCACCCTGAACGCGTCGGGCCAGTCCGCCTCGACGGCGACGGCCGCGAACTGGTGCTCGGCGATCAGCCGCCGCGTCAGCAGCGCACGCTGCTCGTAGAACTCGTGCGTGCCATGCGTCGCTTCCCCGATCAGCACGACGCGCGCACGCGCCAACTCGGCGACGAGCGCGTCGTACTCGGCCGGCGCCCCTGTCAGCGGCTGCCCGCACTCGCGGACGAACGCGGGGAGATCTGCGGGCGACGCACGCCGCACCGGCCGTCCGGGAACAGCAGGCGCCGCGCCGACGAGCGCGCGCACTTCGTCGTCGGTCGTCTGCGAGAAGTCGCGATACCAGAGGCCGACCGCCCGAAGGTCGCGCGGCATCTCCGCGCAGACGACGGCCGTGACCAGCGAGGAGAGGCGACGGCACGTCTCGGGTGCGCCGACCGGTACGGCGACGACGATGGCGGCAGGCGTGAACGACTGCAGCGCCTTCACCGCTGCCTCCATCGTCGCGCCCGTGGCCAGGCCGTCGTCGACGACGATGAGCGTGCGGCCGGCGAGGTCGGGGCGCCGCCGATCGCCGCGATACAACCGATCGCGGCGCTCGAGCTCCAGCCGCTCGCGCACGGCGACCTGCTCGACGAGCGCGTCCGGCACGCCGGCCATATCGATCAACTGCCGATCGAGCACGCGAACGCCGCCCTCGGCGATCGCGCCCATCGCCAGCTCGGGCTGGCCCGGCACGCCGAGCTTGCGGACGAGGAACACGTCGAGCGGTGCGCCCAGCGCGCGTGCGACCTCGGCGGCGACGACGACGCCGCCGCGCGGCAGCCCGAGCACGAGGACATCGGACCGGTTCGCGTACTCGCGCAGGAACGTGGCCAGCTTGGCGCCGGCGTCGCGGCGATCGAGGAACATGGCGAGGTCTCCCTCCCATCTGGCCTGTCGGGCGGCGACGGGCTGAATCAGATGACCCGTCGTGTGGGCACCGATCTCGCTGGGCGTGACCGACGCGTCCAGCTCGCTTGAAGCAACGATCTTGCCGCGGCGGACGATCGGTGGCTTAGAGTGATCGAGAGCGTGATGATCACGTCATGGTCGTTCTCGCCCTGAACTGCGGTTCCTCGTCGCTGAAATTCTCGCTCTTCGACGTCGCCGGGCGCACGGACACCCTGCTCGCGGCCGGCGCCGCCGAGGATCTCGGCGGAAGCGGGACGACCACCTGGCTCGAGGATGGCCGCGGCAACGAGCTCGTGCGCCGATCGCGGCCGGTTGCGGATCACCGTGCCGCCGTCGAAGCTGCCGTGCGGGACCTCCGGGAGGCCAGGTTGCCGGCGCCGGCGGCGATCGGCCATCGCGTCGTGTTCGGCGGCGCGACGTACACCGGGCCGGCGCGCCTCGGTCGGGCGCTCGTGGCCACGCTCGAGACGCTCGTTCCCTTCGCGCCGCTGCACCTTCCCGCCGAGATCTCGGGCATCGCGGCCGCCAGCGCGCTCTTCCCTGCCCTCCCGCAAGTCGCCTGTTTCGACACGGCCTTCCATCACCGCATGCCCGAGCGGGCACGGCGGCTGGCGCTCCCGCGCACGCTGTGGGACCGCGGCATCCGCCGGTACGGGTTCCACGGTCTTTCGTATGAGTACGTGGTCGACACCATCGGCGCCGAGCGGCTCGGCCGCGCGGTCATTGCTCACCTGGGCCACGGCGCGAGTCTTGCGGCGGTCGCCGATGGCGTGTCGATCGACACGACGATGGGCCTGACGCCGACGGGCGGGATCATGATGAGCACGCGCTCGGGCGATCTCGATCCCGGCGTGCTGCTGCATCTCGCGACGGTGCACCGCTACGACGCGCCGGCGCTCGATGCGCTCGTGAACCGCGAGTCGGGGCTGGCCGGCGTGTCGGGTCTGGGCGGCGACATGAAGACGCTGCTCGACGAGCGCGCGACGCGCCCCGAGGCGGCGCTCGCCATCACGATGTTCTGCTACCACGTACGCAAGCAGATCGGCGCGTTCGCCGCTGCGCTCGGCGGGCTCGACACGCTCGTGTTCACGGCCGGCATCGGCGAACGATCGGCCGACGTCCGCCGGGAAGTCTGCGAGGGTCTCGAGCACCTCGGGGTTCGTCTCGACGCGCGGGCGAATGCCGCGTCGGCGGATCTCATCAGCCCGCCCGGCGGGCGGCCTGACGTCCGCGTCGTGCGTACGAACGAGAACCTGGTCGTCGCGCGGCAGACCTGCCGCGTGCTGGAGGAACGGGCATGACCCTGTCGGCTGACGAACGCGCGCGCCTCGATCGCTACTGGCGCGCGGCGAACTACCTCTCCGTCGGGCAGATCTACCTCCGCGACAACCCGCTCCTGAAAGAGCCGCTCCGGCTCGAGCACGTGAAGCCGCGCCTGCTCGGCCACTGGGGCACGACGCCGGGGCAGAACTTCGTGTACGTGCACCTGAACCGCGTCATCCGCGAGCGCGACCTGGACATGATCTACCTCTCCGGACCAGGGCATGGCGGGCCGGCGGTGGTCGCGAACACGTATCTCGAGGGGACCTACAGCGAGATCTATCCGGCCGTCTCACGCGACGACGCGGGCCTGAAGACGCTCTTCAGGCAGTTCTCGTTTCCCGGCGGCATTCCGAGCCACGCGGCGCCCGAGACGCCCGGGTCGATCCACGAAGGCGGCGAGCTGGGCTACTCGCTGAGCCACGCGTTCGGCGCCGTGTTCGACAACCCGAGCCTCATCGCCGCCTGCGTCGTCGGCGACGGCGAAGCCGAGACGGGCCCGCTCGCCACCGCGTGGCACGGCAACAAGTTCCTGAACCCGGCGCGCGACGGAGCCGTGCTGCCGATTCTCCATCTCAACGGCTACAAGATTGCCAACCCGACGATCTTCGCGCGCATCACGCGTGAGGAGCTCGACGCGCTGTTCCGCGGCTACGGCTACGTTCCCTACGTCGTCGAAGGCGAGGACCCCGAGCCGATGCACGAGGCGATGGCGGCGGCGCTCGACCGCGTGATGGACGAGATCGCGCGCATCCGGCACCGGGCGCGCGTCGAGGGCGATCGCAGCCGGCCACGCTGGCCGATGATCGTGCTGATCTCGCCGAAGGGCTGGACCGGCCCGCGCTTCGTCGACGGGCTCCAGGTCGAAGGGACCTGGCGATCGCACCAGGTGCCGGTCGCGCAGCCGGCCGATCATCCCGAGCACCTCGCCGTGCTCGACACGTGGATGCGGAGCTATCGGCCGGAAGAGCTGTTCGACGCCGGCGGCCGGCTCTTTCCCGATCTGCAGGCGCTCGCGCCGGCCGGCACGCGACGCATGGGTGCGAACCCTCACGCGAACGGCGGCCTGTTGCTCCGCGATCTCGCGCTGCCCGACTACCGGCGCTACGGCGTGAGCCTGCCAGCTCCCGGAGCGGCGACGGCGTCCGACACGGAGACGCTCGGCGGGTGGCTCCGCGACGTCGTCGCCGCCAACGCCGGCGCGCGCAACTTCAGGATCTTCGGTCCCGACGAGACCGCGTCCAACAAGCTCGGACGCGTGTTCGAGGTGACGGACCGCCAGTGGATGGCCGCGCGCGTGCCGGGCGACGATCACCTCGACGATGAAGGGCGCGTGATGGAGGTGCTGAGCGAGCACCAGTGCCAGGGCTGGCTGGAAGGCTACCTGCTGACGGGCCGCCACGGCCTGTTCAACTCGTACGAGGCGTTCATCCACATCGTCGACTCGATGTTCAACCAGCACGCGAAGTGGCTGCAGGTCACCCGCGAGCTGCCGTGGCGCGCGCCGATCGCCTCGCTCAACATCCTGCTGTCGTCGCACGTGTGGCGGCAGGATCACAACGGCTTCACCCATCAGGATCCCGGCTTCATCGATCTCGTCGTGAACAAGAAGGCCGAGATCATCCGGGTGTACCTGCCGCCCGACGCGAACTGCCTGCTCTCGGTGATGGATCACTGCCTCCGCAGCCGCCACTACGTGAACGTCGTCGTCGCCGGCAAGCATCCCGCGCCGCAGTGGCTGACCATGGCCGAGGCCGAAGCGCACTGCGCGGCGGGGATCGGCGCCTGGCACTGGGCCGGGAACGACGGCGAGCAGGCCCCCGACGTCGTGCTGGCGTGCGCCGGCGACGTGCCGACGCTCGAAACGCTCGCGGCCGCACAACTCTTGCGCGAGTGGCTTCCAGGCCTCAAGGTGCGCGTCGTGAACGTCGTCGACCTCATGCGGCTGCAGCCGCCGCGCGAACATCCCCACGGGCTGAGCGACGCCGAGTTCGACGCGTTGTTCACGACCGACCGGCCGATCGTCTTCGCGTATCACGGCTATCCGTGGCTCGTTCATCGGCTCGCGTACCGGCGCACCAACCACCAGAACCTGCACGTGCGCGGCTACAAGGAGGAAGGCACCATCACGACGCCGTTCGACATGACGGTGCTGAACGATCTCGACCGTTTCCACCTCGTGATGGACGTCTGCGATCGCGTGCCGATGCCCGCGGCCGACGCGGCCCGCGTGCGCGGCGCGATGCGCGCGAAGCGCGAGGCGCACCACGACTACATTCGCGCGCACGGCGAAGACATGCCCGAGATCCGCGACTGGCGGTGGTCGCCGTCGACCGCCGCTCCGGGCGGCGGACGGGCGCCGCAGGGTGAGTCCACGAGCGTCGCGTGGCGCGGGTCGCAGGAAGGGTCGCCGTAGCCGCGGAGCGCCGGAGAGCGGATCGACGGCATGCAGGAAGCGTCGCGGCGCACGCTGGGAGCCCTCGCAGGGCTCCTGCTGTTCGTGCTCGCGCTCGAGGTCCTTCGCCGCCAGCTCCACACCGCAACATGGACGTCGCTCCACGCGGACCTGCGCAGCATGCCGCGGTCGGCCGTGCTGCTGTCGCTGCTCTTCACCGCGTCGAACTACGCGGTGCTGACGAGCTACGACTTCCTCGCGCTGGCGTACGTCGGCCGGCGGCTGACCCGCTGGAAGGTGGCGCTCGCATCGTTCGTCGCCTACGCGATCGCCAACAACGTCGGCTTCGCGGTGCTCTCGGGCGCCTCCGTGCGCTATCGCTTCTACACGCGCTGGGGCATCACGGGCGAGGAGCTGTCGCGCATCGTCCTCGCGTACTCGGCCACCTTCTGGCTGGGCCTGCTCTTTCTCGGCGGGCTCAGCCTCGTCACGCGCCCCTGGCCCGACGATCTGCCGCACGCCGTGCGCACGCTCGCCGAGCCGGCCGGATGGCTGCTGCTCCTCGTCCCGATCGCGTACGTCGGTGCGGCCGCGGCCCGCGAGGCACCGATCGCCGTCGGGCAGTTCCGGGTGCCGCTGCCTCGGCTGCCGATCGCGATCGGCCAGCTCGCCGCCTCGGTGATCGATTGGACGCTCGCCGCCAGCGTGCTGCACGTCCTGCTGCCCGCCGGCTCGGTGCCGTTCGTGGTGACGACGTCCGCGTTCGTGAGCGCGCAGTTGATCGGGCTCGCCAGCCACGTGCCGGGCGGCCTTGGCGTGTTCGACGGCCTGATGGTGGTGCTGCTCGGGCCGTACGTGCCGTCCGATCGGCTCCTGCCCGCACTCGTCGTGTACCGGTTCGTCTACTACCTGCTGCCGCTCGGCGTCGCGCTCGTCGGCCTGGTCGCCGACGAAGTGCGGCAGCGCCGGTCGTCGCTGCCGCGGGCGCGCGCACTCTTCGGACGGCTCGAAGCCTGGCTCACGCCGAAGCTGCTCGCGACGTTCGTCTTCCTCGCCGGCGCCGTGCTGCTGTTCTCCGGCGCCACGCCCTCCGAGGCGGCGCGGCTTGCGCTGCTCACCCGGCTGCTGCCGCTCGGCGTCGTCGAGACGTCGCACTTTCTCGGCGGCGTCACCGGCATGGTGCTGATCCTGCTGTCGCAGCCGATTGCCCGTCGGCTCCACGCGGCCTACCGCCTCACGATCGCGAGCCTGGCGATCGGCATCGTCGTATCGATGCTCAAGGGGGTCGACGTCGAGGACGCGATCGTCCTCGGGGTGTTGCTCGCGCTGCTCGTGAGGTCGCGCGCGGACTTCGGCCGGCGTGCCGCGCTCTTCGCGACGCGCTTCTCCGCCGGCTGGATCGCGGCGGTGGCCGCGGCCTTCATCGCCTCGGTCTGGCTCGGGCTGTTCGCGTTCAAGCACGTCGAGTATTCGCACGCGCTGTGGTGGCAGTTCGCGTGGCCGGCGGACGCATCGCGCGCGCTGCGGGCGTCGGTCGGCGCCGGGATCGCCGTGCTGGTCTTCGCGGCGCTGCGCCTGGCCGCAACGGTGCCGCACGAGATCGCGCGTCCGGCGCCGTCGGATCTGGAGGACGCGGCGCGGATCATCGCCGCGGACACCGCCACGCATGCGTATCTCGTGTACCTCGGCGACAAGGGCGTCATCTTCAACCGCGCGCGCACCGGCTTCCTGATGTACGGCGCCCACGCACGCACCTGGGCGGCGATGGGCGATCCGATTGGACCGCCCGCGGCCGCGAGCGCGCTGATCCGCGAGTTCCTCGAGCGCTGTGACGACTACGGCTGCACGCCGGTGTTCTACGACGTCGGCCCGAGGTACCTCCATCGTTACGCCGACTTCGGGCTGACGTCCGTCCCTCTCGGCCACGAGGCGCGCGTCGACCTCGCGGCGTTCACGATGCAGGGCGGCCGGGCGCGCGGTCATCGGCTGGCGATCTCGCGCCTTGCGAGAGAGGGCGGGACGTTCCGTGTGGCGCCGCCCGGCGAGGTGGCGGCGCTGATGTCCCAACTTCGCGAAGTCTCCGACGCCTGGCTCGGCGCGAAGCACGCCGCGGAGAAGGGGTTTTCGCTCGGGGCGTTCGATCCGGCGTATCTCGCGCGGTTTCCGATCGCGATCGTCGAACGGCGAGGCCGGATCGAGGCGTTCGCCAACCTCTGGCCCGGAGCGGACGGCGTGGAGCTCGCGATCGATCTGATGCGCCGCCGGCCCGATGCGCCGAAGAACGTCATGGAGGCGCTCGTCGTGCACCTGCTGCGTTGGGCCCAAGCCAGCAACTACCGGTGGCTTGGCCTCGGCATGGCCCCGATGCCCGGCTTCGCGCCGTCCCCCGTGACGCCGCTGTGGACGCGGCTCGGCGGCGCCGTCTACCGGCACGGCGGCCGGCTCTACAACTTCCAGGGCCTGCGCGAGTTCAAGGAGAAGTTCCACCCGCAGTGGGAGCCGCGTTACTTCGTTTATCCAGGCGGGATACGTCTGCCACGGGCGCTCGCGGATGTCTCGTCGATCGTCGCCGGAGGCTATCGCATCAGACGCCGCGGCGACGAGCCTCCGCTCGCCGTCGAGCCGCACGGTGCAGAATGACCGCATGAATCGGGAGGCGAACCGCATGGCGGACACCGGATCCGGAGGGCTGACACGGCGCGAATGGCTGGCCCGCGGCGGACACGGCGCGGTGATCGCCGGCCTGCTCGGCAGGGTGCGGCCGCTCGACGCGCAGGCGCCCGCTCCGCTCGCGAGCGCGCCCGGCGGCGACGTCTACGCCGCGCTCGGCGTGCGGCCGATCATCAACGCGCGCGGCACCATCACGGTGCTCGGCGGCTCGCAAATGTCCGCCGACGTCCGGCGGGCGATGGACGCGGCGACCCGCGAGTACGTGCACATCGACGAGCTCGCCGAGGCCGTCGGCAGGCGGCTCGCCTCGCTGGCCGGCGCCGAGTGGGCGATCGTGACGTCGGGCTGCTCGGCGGCGCTCACGCTGGCGACGGCCGCCGCCGTCGCGGGCGCCGATCCGGACAAGCTCGCGCAGTTGCCGGATCTCAGCCGGATGAAGCAGGAGGTCATCGTGCCGGCCTCCTCGCGGTCCGCGTACGACGCGGCCGTCCGCGCGGTCGGCGTGCGCATCGTGGAGGTGCGGACGATGGCGGAGCTCACGTTCGCGCTCGGACCGCGCACCGCGATGGTCATGGTGCTCGCCGGCCCCGACGCCGACGATGGCCCGTTGCCGCTCGAGGCGATGTGCCGCGCGGCGCGCGACCACGGCGTGCCGGTGCTCGTGGACGCCGCCGCCGAGGAACTGCGCGTGCCGAACCCGCACCTCGCGCGTGGCGCCTCGCTCGTGGCCTACAGCGGCGGCAAGTGCCTCCGCGGTCCGCAGTGCGCCGGCCTGCTCCTCGGCGATGCCGGCCTCACGCGCGCCGCGTGGATGCACAGCGCGCCGCATCACGGGTTCGGCCGGGGCTTCAAGGTCGGCCGCGAGGAGATGATCGGCATGCTCGCCGCGGTGGAGGCCTGGGGGGCGCGGGATCACGCGCGCGAGCAGCAGCAGTGGCACGCGTGGCTCGCGCTCATCGCCGATCGGCTGAAGGACGTGCGCGGCGTGCACACGGAGATCCTGCAGCCCGGACCCGACGTGCTGTCGAACCGGACGCCCACGATGACGATCGCGTGGGACAGGGAGGCGATCCCGCTGTCGGGCGCCGACGTGGAGGACGCGCTCTACCACGGCACGCCGCGGATCGCGGTGAGCGGCGCCGGCAGCTTCCTGCCCTTCCCGCCGAACGCGGCGCCCAACATCACGATCGTGCCGTATCAGCTCCGCGAGGGCGACGCCGGCATCGTCGCCGACGCGCTGCACGCGTTCTTCGCGAGCCCGCCGGTGCGGCCGGCTGCACAGGCCGGCGGACCGCCGGCAGCCATCGCGGGAACGTGGCGCGTCACGATGACCTTCGCACGCGGCAGCGCGGAGCATCTCTTCGTCATCGAACAGCGCGGGACCGAGCTCGCCGGCCTGCACGTCGGCGAATTCGCCGAGCGCGAGCTCCGCGGCCAGGTCCGCGCGCAGGACGTGCTGATCTGGACGTGGTACACGGCGGACGGCCGGCGGCTGAACTTCGAGTTCAGGGGCGTCGCGGTCGGCGACGAGATGCGTGGCGACGTGTCGCTCGGCGAATACGGCCGCGCCACCTGGATCGCGAGGCGGTGACCTGCTCGCGCGAGGCGGCGCGCGGTCCGGTCAGAGCCAGCGAGCCTTGTAGAGCCGGGCGCCGGGCAGGCGGATCTGGCCGTCTGGCCGCTGGAAGTGCACGTGCTCGGCCCACCAATCCGTCCCTTCGGCCTGGATGTAGGCGACGCGGCCGGCGCGCACGTGCACCGAGTAGCTCTTGACGTTCACCATCGGCCCGAGGCTCTCGTGCGGGACGATCCCACGCGTCTCGCGGTCGAACAGGTAGCAGCCCGACTCCGTGCTGAAGAAGAGGTGCGGCGATCCCGGCAGCGGCACGAGGTCATGGCCTCCTCGCGTCGGCAGCGGCACCTCGTCGATGCGCGTGAGCGCCGTTGGCCCGCCGGCCACGCCGACGTCGTAGGCGCGCAGCACGTCGCCGCCCAGCGCCCAGAGCCGCCGGCCCGCGTCGTCCCATACGAGCCCGTGCGCCGATCGCAGCGCGTCGCTCGCCAGCTCCTGTCCGCTCGCGGCATCGAAGACGACGATGCGGTTGCCGCCTGGGGCGGTGGCCACCGACGCCGCCGCGGCGACGCGGCCGCCCGGCAGCCGCTCGATCGAGTGCGCGTTGACGACGGGCGCGTGGAACCGGGCGCGCCGCGTGGCGCGATCGACGAGCGCGATCGCGCCCGATGACGACGAGATCAGGATGGCGCGGCCGTCGTCGACCGGCTTGCAGTCGTCGGTCGTGCGAAAGGCGTCTTTCAACGCAGCCGGAATGGCGCTGTCGTCCGCGGCGCGCCACGACCAGACCTTGTCCGGCGGTTGCGACGAGCGGCCGATCCGCACGATGAACACCTCGTCCCAGCCGCAGAGCGCCAGCTCGGCCATGCCGTCGGTTTGCACCGCGGACGCAGACGTTGTCCGAACGAGCGGCGCACCGGCAGCGACGAGCATCGAGGCCAGCAGATCGCGTCGTGTCAGCACGTGTTCCTCCCGACTCATCACTCGCTCATCACGCCCGACCAACGACGCCCCACTCGCCGCTCATGGCCAGGCCATCGTTGGTATCAGCCTGCACCACAGGCATCAACTCTTCAATGCCCCCGCGGGATAATAAGCTCGCATGACGGCCGCCGCACGCCGAACCTGGATCGTGTGTCTGACCGTGGCCGTCGCGATCGTGCTCAGTGCGGGCCTGCTCGCCGGCGAGCGTTCGTCCGCCGCGGGCCAAGGCGGGCGCCGCCTTGCGGTCGACCTCGCCCCCGGCACGCTGCTCGTCGCCTCGCGCGGCCTTGGCGACCGCAACTTCTTCGAGACCGTCGTGGTCCTCATCGCTGCGACGAAGGATGGCACCGCGGGCCTCGTGCTCAACCGGCAGACGAAGGTGGCGATCGAGCGCATCCTGCCCGGGCTGCCGGTCGCGAAGCCGGCGCCCGGCCTCGTCTTCCTCGGCGGGCCGGTGGAGATGACGGCGGCGCGCGCGCTCGTGCGTTCCGTCACCGCGCGGCGAGATCTTCGGGTGCTCGACGGCGTGTACCTGCTCGACTCGCGCGAGAAGATCGCGGACGACCTCTCGGCCGGCGCGGGCCCGGATCGCTTCCGTCTCTACGTCGGCTTCGCCGGCTGGGGCGCCGGACAGCTCGAACGCGAGATCGCCGCCGGCGCCTGGCACCTGCTCGATGGCGACGCCAGCGCGATCTTCGACCCCGCGCCCGACACGCTGTGGCGCCGGCTCATCCGGCTCACCGAGGGCCTGGCGGCTTAGCCGGCAGGGCGGTGTCGCGGACGCGCCTTTCCAGGCCACCAGACGACCAAAGAGTCGCACCGACACCCAGAGAACAAATCGCGACATTTCCAGACTCCTCGCCGATAATTGGCCGTATGCGCACCATCTCCTTCACGCTCAACGGCAGGCCGACGGCGGTCACGACCGACGAGACGCGGCTGCTGCTCTGGGTCCTTCGCGACGACCTCAATCTCACCGGCACGAAGTACGGCTGCGGTCAGGCCACCTGCGGCTCGTGCGCCGTCGTCATCGACAAGGCGTCGGCGCGCGCGTGCGCGACGCGCATCGGCGACGTCGCCGGCAAGAGCGTCACGACGATCGAGGGGCTGGCGCAGAACGGCCGGCTGCATCCGGTGCAGCAGGCGTTCTTGGATCACGCCGGCTACCAGTGCGGCTTCTGCACGCCCGGCATGATCATGGACATCTACGCGAGCCTCGAGAAGAACCCGAGCGCCGCGCCAGAGCAGGTGATGCGGGAGGAGCTCGAGTCGCACCTCTGCCGGTGCGGCGCGCACCCGCGCATCCTCGACGCCGTGAAGAGCGCGTCGGCCGCGATGAAGGGAGGCGTGCGATGAACGCCATCGACCCGAACCTCGATCACGACATGGAAGTCCCGGACGGATGGGGCTTCATCCCGACGTTCGATCGCCGCGACTTCATCAAGCTGACGACCACCGGCCTGCTCGTGATGTTCAACCTGCGGCCGGCGGCGGCCTCGCCCGCCGCGCAGGGACGAGGGGGCGCCGCAGCGACGGACCTCAACGCGTTCCTCCACATCGGCGCGGACGGCCGGGTCACCTGCCTGGTCGGCAAGATCGAGATGGGCCAGGGCATCATGACGTCGCTGCCGCAGATGGCGGCCGACGAGCTCGACGTGCCGCTCTCGCAGGTCGACATCGTCATGGGCGACACGGATCTGTGTCCGTTCGACAACGGCACGTTCGGGTCGTTGAGCACGCGCCAGTTCGGGCCGGTGCTGCGGCGCGCGGCTGCCGAAGCGAAGGCGGTGCTCATCGAGATGGCGGCGGAACGGTGGCACGTCCCGGCGTCGGAGCTGAAGGTGGACGCCGGCACCGTCGTCCATCGCAGCGACCCCACGAAGCGCATCGGCTACGGGCAGCTCACCGAAGGCCGGCGCATCGAACGCAAGGTTTCGGTCCAGCCCACGCTCGAGCCGCCATCGGCCTTCGAGATCGTCGGCAAGACGACGCTGCGCCGTGATGGCCTGGACAAGGTCACCGGCAAGGCGAAGTACGCCGGAGACATCGTGCCGCCCGGCGCGCTGCACGCGCGAATCGTGCGTCCGCCGGCGCACGGCGCCACGCTGCAGTCGGTGGACACGTCGGCGGCCGAACGCGTCCCAGGCGTACGGGTGGTGCGCGACGGCAACATGGTGGCCGTGCTGCACGCGCATCGCGACGAGGCCGACAAGGCGCTGCGGCTCGTGAAGGCGACGTTTTCGCCGTCGCCGTCCACCGTGACCGACCAGACGATCTTCGAGCACATCGTCAAGGCGGCGCCGGCCGGCAACGTCACCGCGTCGAGCGGCGATCTGGCCGCCGGCCGCACGCTCGCGACGCAGGTCTTCGACGAGACGTACCGCAAGGGCTACGTGGCGCACGCGCCGATGGAGCCGCACGCGGCGGTTGCGGCGGTGGAGAACGGCAAGATCACCGTGTGGGCGAGCACCCAGACGCCCTTCCCGCTCAAGTCGCAGATCGCGAGCGCACTCGACGTCGCGCCCGACAAGGTCCGCGTGATCACCCCGTACGTCGGCGGCGGGTTCGGCGGCAAGAGCGCCGGCCAGCAGGCGATCGAAGCCGCCCGTCTCGCGGTGGCCGCCGGCGTGCCGGTGCGCGTGATGTGGAGCCGCGAGGAGGAGTTCTTCTTCGACACGTTCGACCCGGCGACCGTGCTCACGATCCGATCGGGTTTCGACGCGAACCACCGGATCACGTTCTGGGACTACACCGTGATCGGCGCCGGAAGCCGCGGCGCCGAGCATCTCTACGACGTCCCGCACCACCGCACGCTCGTCCGCGGCGGCTGGCAGGGCGCGACGCCCGGCATGAACCCGTTCGCCGTCGGCCCGTGGCGCGCGCCGGGCGCGAACGCCAACGCGTTCGGGCGCGAGTCGCAGATCGACGTCATGGCGGCGAAGGCCGGCAAGGATCCGGTCGAATTCCGCCTCAGGAACCTGACGGACGAACGTGCCCGCGGCGTGCTCCACGCCGCCGCGCAGGCGTTCGGCTGGACGCCGAAGGCCGCCCCGAGCGGCCGCGGCGTCGGCGTGGCAATCGGTGCAGATGCGGGCGCCTACGTGGCCAACATGGCGGAAGTGGAAGTAGACCGCACGACCGGCCGCGTCCAGGTCGTGCGCGTCGTGTGCGCGCAGGACAACGGCATCACGATCAATCCGGACGGCCTCGAGCAGCAGATCGTCGGCGGCATGATGCAGGGCCTCGGCTACGTCCTCACCGAGGAGGTCCACTTCAAGAACGGCGACGTCACCGACCGCAACTTCGGCACGTATCAGTTGCCGCGCTTCTCGTGGATGCCCAAGCTCCAGGCGGTGATCGTCAAGTCCGACCTGCCGGCGCAGGGCGGCGGCGAGCCATCGGTCGTCCCGATGGGCGCCGTCATCGCCAACGCCGTCTTCGACGCGATCGGCGTGCGCATGCGCCAGCTACCCATGACGCCCGCACGTGTGCTGGAGGCGCTGAAAGGCTCGGCCACCTGAGCGGCACGAGGGCAGCCCAGCCGCCAGCCGACTCGCGTGCGCCCAACGCGCCGAACGCACGCGAGGTGCAGCGCCTGTTACAGCATGCCGACGGGCTGAGCGTGCCTACCCGGAGCGCACGTCACGCCAAGTGACGTCGGCGATTCGTTCAGCCCGAGGTCGCACACTGCTGGACCACGTTCATGCGATTCGGGGCCCAGGGCCTCACAGTGCGTGAACGATCGCCGCGGAATCGACGATAGTCATCATCGTCCTTACAGCGCACGCCAGTTCGCGATGCTGCGAGCCGCGATGTCCCACTCCTCGTCCGGCGTGCTGTGGCCGTTCTCCACGAGGACGTCGCGCAGGTCGCTCGTGGCGCCGGCCGCGACGATGATCTCGCGCCACGGACAGTCTCCCTCGCCGAACGCCAGGTTCGGCCCGCGCGTCGCGCTCCAGTCGCGGCCGTGGAGGCTTCGCACCCGGCCGGGATGGGTCCGGATCCAGGCCGGCACGTCGATGCCGAACTCCACCGCCGGCGCGACGTCGATCTGCATGACGAAGTCCGAGGGCGTGCCGTCAGCGACGACGTCGATGGGGAGCTGCCCGTCGAGCAGCGTCCATTCGCGCTGATGGTTGTGGAATCCAGCGGCCAAGCCGGACGGCCGGAGCCGTTCGGCGACGTCCGCGAACCGCTCCGTCGCCTCCCGCCATCCTTCGATCGTCTCGATTTTCGGCACGCTCGCGACGACGGCGAACGGGCTGCCGAGGACGTGGTTGAGATCGATCGTCTTCCGCATCGCGTCGGGCGTGAACGCGCGCATGCCGTTGTGCGTGGAACTGCACGCGAGCCCCACGGCGTCGAGCCGCGCTCGGACCTCGCGCGCGAAGTCCAGCGTCCAGTCGAGGTACGTCGAGTAGAACTCGACGCTCTCATAGCCGAGCTCGGCGACGCGGGAGAGCGCGCCGAGCAGGTCGCGGTTGACGTCGGTGCGGACGGTCCACAGCTCCAGGCCGATGCGCGGTCGAGACATGCGCGTCTACCGTAGCACGAGGCGCGAACGCTCCGCGGCTGCTGTCCCGCGACGCGCACCGCGAAGTGCGACGTGCTGGAATGGCTGGTCTGTCGTGGAGCACTCGGTGCGAGACGTCTGCCTGACGGCAGAGTGCAGGGGCCGACGGGTCGCTACACCGAGCCGGCCTTGCCCAGCCGATCCAACGTGAACGCGCAGCGAGACAACCCCTCTTCCGCCGCAGCGCGGAGGATCACCTCCGCGTTCTCGTGAAGCGCCTGCGCGGCGTCGAGCGTCGCGAGCTCGCTCCGTGCGCGCGCAGGCCCGCGCGTCAGCTCGCCGAACAGCGTCATCGACGAGATGAGCTTGCGCACGTCGACGTCGGAGCCCATGAGCGCGTGCAGGGACATCCCTCGCCTCACCTGATCCGCGGCCGCGATGGTCGCCGCCAGCAGCCGCTCGCGCAGGAGCGGTTCCTCGAGGTAGGCGATTGCTTCGAGCACACCGCGCAGCCCGTAGCGCTCGGCCATCGGCGATGAGCCCAGTCCCGCCAGTTGCGGGAAGATGTACCAGATCCAGTGGCTGCGCTTGCCGTCTGCCCGAAGCTCGGCCAGCGCGGTCACGAAGCCGCCGATCGGGTCGTTCTGCGCGAGGATGAAGCGGTCGAGGTCGACGGCCACGTCGTCCACGACGGTACAACACGTCCGGTCGCTGACGTCGGCTCACGTCGGCCCAGAGAGAAGGGCGTCGTCCGCGCAAGCCGCGCTATCGGCGATCAGCGGACGTCGCCGCCACGTCAGATCAATAATCGGCGAGGAGCGTGTGCGTGGAAGATCGGGAGGACGAGGATTTCGCGGCGCTGTTCGCGGCGTCGGAGCGAACGAAGCGGTTCGAGACCGGACAGCCGGTCGAAGGCACGATCGTCGCGCTGGGTGCCGACGTGGCCTTCGTGGACGTCGGGGCCAAGAGCGAGGCGACGATCGCGCTGGCCGAGTTGAGGGACGAAGACGGCGCGCTCGAGGTCGCGGTCGGCGACCGCCTTCAGGCGACCATCATGTCCACGGCGGGCGGACTGACGCTGTCGCGCAAGCTGCAGCGGCGTGCCGCGACGGCGCGGCAGCTCGAGAGCGCGTTTCGTGCCGGCCTGCCGGTCGAGGGGAAGGTCGAGGGCCAGGTGAAAGGCGGCTACAACGTCACGATGGCACGCCAGCGCGCCTTCTGTCCTCAGTCGCAGATCGACATCCTCCGCGACACGGATCCCCAGACGCACGAGGGGCGCGTCTACGCCTTCAGGATCCTCGAGTACGCCGACGAGGGCCGGAAGTTCGTCGTCTCGCGCCGTGCACTCCTCGAGCAGGAGCAGCAGGCGCGCGCGGAGGACGTCCGCCGCGCGCTCGCGGTCGGCGCGGTCGTGACCGGGCGGGTGGTGTCGGTGCGCGACTTCGGCGCGTTCGTCGATCTCGGTGGCGGCGTACAGGCTCTGCTGCCCGTCTCGGAGATGGGATGGTCGCGCGTCGCGAATCCGGCGGCGGTGGCCGCTCAGGGGCAGGAGATCACGGCCGCGGTCCTGCGCATGGACGATGCGACGCGGCAGATCACGCTCAGCCTGAAGCCGCTGCTCGCGGATCCATGGTCGAGGGTGCCGGGCGCCTACGGCGTGGGACAAGTGCGCGAAGGCCGCGTCACACGCATCGCCGAGTTCGGCGCGTTCGTCGAACTGGAGCCCGGCATCGAGGGTCTCGCCCACGCGTCCACGTTTCCGCTCGCGGGCCGGGCCGGCGGCGGATGGTCGAAGTCCCTAGACGTCGGGATGACAGGCGCCTTCGAGGTCCTCGCGATCGATCTCGACAGGAAACGCATCAGCCTGTCGCCGGTGGACGACGCCTCTCCGCGGGCGCGCGCGGCCAGCACGGCGCACGAAGAACCCACGGACGCTGCGCCTGGGCCGGACGCTTCCCCTCAGCCGTTCGGGGACTCGCTCGCCGAGAAGCTCCGCGGCGCGCTGAAGAAGTGAACCTCGCGGCGCGTGCCGCGCGACCGGTCAGCGCAGCAACGTCCGCGCACCGTCCACGAACATCTGCACCGCGACCATGACGAGCAGCATCCCCATCAGCCGCTCCATCGCGACGAGGCCGCGCTCGCGCAGCACGCGATAGAAGAACGTGGACGAGAGCAGGATGATGCCGCTCACGGCCCAGGCGATCGTGACCGCCACGAAGAGCCACCAGGTGGCCAACGCGCCAGACTGCTCGAGCAGCAAGACGGTCGCGAGCGTCGACGGCCCGACGAGCAGCGGAATCGCGAGCGGCACGAGGAACGGCTCGCCCTCGAGCTGGTCGCCGATGAGCCCGCCTTCACGCGGAAAGACCATGCGCAGGGCGATCAGGAACAGCACGATGCCGCCCGCGATGCTGATCGTCTCCTGGCGGAGCTGCAAGTACTCGGCGATGTAGCGGCCCGTCGCCAGCATCGCGAGCAGCACGACGTAGGCCAGCAGGATCTCGCGCCGAAGCACCGGCGCCCGGCGCTCCGGCGGCACCTCGCGCAGCACCGAAAGGAACAGCGGCACGTTCCCGAGCGGGTCCATCACGAGCAGGAGCGTGACGATGGCGGACAGCATGGAGCATCGGGATATCGGATTGTCGGGCGATCGGGATATCGCATCGATCACCGGGGCATCGGACGACCGCATCGGATCATCAGCGTCTGGTATCCCGATGATCGATGCGATGTTTCGATGATCGATGATCCGATGCGATAGCCCGATGATCGATGATTTGATGTCCGCTATCTGAACAGCTTCGGCACCATGTCGGTGACGTTCTGGCGCCAGAGCGGCCAGACGTGCGCCATGTCGGGCACTTCCTCTTCGCTGAACTTCATGCCCTTGCCGCGCAACCACTCGCGGAACTGGCGGTTCTGCCCGATGAGCCCGTCGGCCGTGCCGCACGTGATCCACAGCATGCGGATGCGCGCGTTGTCCTTCGCGCTCAGGTTCGGGAACGCCTTGTCGAACACCGAGGGATCGAGCGGCGTGGGAGCGCCGCGGCCCGCGGCCGGTGCCGCCGCCGGCTGCGGCGCGGGCACCGAGGCGGCGGGAGGCAGCAGCAGGAGCGCCGAGCTGAACGCGCCGATCCAGGCGAAGCGATCGAGGTTGTTCAGGCCGACGTACAGCGACTCGGCACCGCCCATCGACAGCCCCGCGATCGCGCGATCCTCGCGACGCGTGCTCACGTTGTACGACCGGTCGACGACGGGCATCACCTCGTCGAGCAGGATCCGCGCGTAGCCCAGCACGTTCTGCGAACCGCGGCCGCCGGCCGGTCCGGTCGACGTGCCGTAGCCGAGCGGCGAGACGACAATCATCGGCACGGCGCGCTTGTCGGCAATCAGGTTGTCCAGGATGTTGGCCGCTCCTCCCCCACCCGCCAGCCATCGCTCGGCATCGTCGCCGAGCCCGTGCAGAAGATAGAGGACGGGATAGGGCTGCTTGCGCCGCGCGTCGTAGCCTGGCGGCGTGTAGACGAAGAAGTCGCGGTCGTCGTTCGCGACGACGGAGTGGAACGCCTGGCGCGTCACGGCGCCCCGAACGGCACCGGGCTTCGGTAGCCACGCCTTGTCGCCCGGCACGACGAACATGCTCTGGAAGCTGCCGAACGAGGTCTGCGCCTGGCGGTTCGCCGGGTCGTTGAGCGCAGCGCCGTCCACGTTGAACGAGTAGGTGTAGATGTCGGGCTCGAGCGCATCGGTCGTCGCCGTCCACACGCCGTCCGCGTTCTTCGCCATCTCGATCCGCTTGCCGGCGAGCGTCACGGCCACGGCCTGGGCGCTCGGCAGGCGCAGCCGGAACGTCACGCGCCGATCGGCGCCGACCTCCGGCGAGACGACGGGCCCGCCGCCCCGCCGGCCCTGCGCCGCCGCCGGTGGAGCTGCCGGCGTTGCCGGCGTGGGGGCTTGCGGCGCCGCGCGCAGCCAAATGGACGACGTCACGAGCGCGGCGAGCGACAACGCGACCAGACGCGAACGGCTCATGGGCACCTCGATGGGAAACACATTGTATCGGGGACGCGATGCCGCGACGGCACGGCGATCGGATCCCGACCTCAGGTCGTCGACGATCCGAGACGCTACGGCACCCAGATCTTGGGTCCGCTGCCTCCCGCCAGCGCCAGCGTGAGCTTGTTCAGGCGCCGGACGAATGCGGCCGGATCGTCGAGGTCGCCGCCTTCGGCGAGCAGCGCCTGGTCGAACAGGATCCGGCTCCAGTCGGCGAACACCACGTCGTCGCTCTCCTGCTTGAGCCGCTCGACGATCGGGTGATCCGGGTTGATCTCGAGAATCGGCATCGACGACGGCACGGGCTGGCCGGCCTCTCGCAACAGCCGTTCGAGATGCCGGCTGAGGCCGCGTTCGCTGGCGACCAGACAGGCGGGCGAATCGGTGAGCCGGTGCGTCAGCCGCACGCTCGAGACCTGCGCCTCGAGCGCCGCCTGCATGCGGGCGACGAGCGGCTTGAACTCGCTCTCCTTCATCTCGTCGGCGACCTTCGACGACGCTTCTCCGAGCGCGCTGACGTCGAGATCCCCGTCGGCGGCGGACTTCAGCGGCCTGCCGTCGAGCTCGGTCAACTGCGAGAGCATCCACTCGTCCACGCGGTCGGCGAGCAGCAGCACCTCGACGCCGTGTTTGCGGAACACTTCCAGATGCGGGCTCTGGCTCGCGGCGGCGAACGAGTCGGCCGTGACGTAGTAGATCGCGTCCTGTCCCGTTTTCATGCGGCCGACGTAGCCGGCGAACGAGACCGTCTGATCGGGCGTGCCGGCGTGCGTCGAGGCGAACCGCAGCAGCTTCGCGATCCGGTCCCGATTCGATCGGTCCTCGATGACGCCCTCCTTGAGCACCGTGCCGAACTCGGCCCAGAACGTCGCGTACTTCTCGGGTTGGCCGGCAGCGAGATCCTCGAGCAGACCGATCACGCGCTTGACCGACGCCGACCGGATCTGCGCGACGTCGGACGACTGCTGCAGGATCTCGCGCGAGACGTTCAGCGGCAGATCGCTGGAGTCGATGACGCCCCGCACGAAGCGCAGGTACGCCGGCAGCAGCTCGCCGGCGGCGTCCATGATGAAGACGCGGCGCACGTAGAGCTTCACGCCGTGCCGTTCGTCGCGGTTCCAGAGATCGAACGGCGCGCGGCGCGGCAGGTAGAACAACTGCGTGAACTCCTGCCGCCCCTCGACCTTCGCGTGCGTCCAGGCCAGCGGCGGCTCGAAGTCGTGGCTGACGTGCCGATAGAACTCCTCGTACTGCGAACCGGTGATCTCCGACTTCGGCCGCGTCCACAGCGCCGACGCCTGGTTCACCTGCTCGTCATCGTCGGTCACGACCATCGTGGTCTTCGACGAGTCCCAGTGCTCCTTCTTCATCAGCACCGGGAAGGTGATGTGATCGGAGTACTTCCGGAGAATCTCGCGCAGCTCGCCGCCCGAGAGCAGACCGTCCTCGCCCTCGCGGAGGTGCAAGGTCACGTCGGTGCCGCGCGACGGCTTCGTCACGGTTTCGACCGTGTACTCGCCTTCGCCGCGGCTCTCCCACCGCACGCCGTCGCCGGCCGGCGTGCCGGCGCGACGCGTCAGCAGCGTCACCCGGTCGGCCACGATGAAGGCCGAGTAGAAGCCGACACCGAACTGGCCGATGAGCTGCGCGTCCTTGGCCGCGTCGGCCGTCAGCCGGCTGAAGAACTCGCGCGTGCCCGACTTGGCGATCGTGCCGATGTGGTCGATCACTTCCTGCCGGGTCAGCCCGATGCCGTTGTCCGACACCGTGATGGTGCGCGCGGTCTTGTCGTACGCCACCCGGATCGCGAACTGGGCGTCGCCCTCGAGCAGCGCGCTGTCGCCGAGGCTTTCGAAACGCAGCTTGTCGCAGGCGTCCGACGCGTTCGAGACGAGCTCGCGCAGGAAGATCTCCTTGTTGCCGTACAAGGAGTGAATCATCAGGTGGAGCAGTTGCTTGACTTCGGCCTGGAAGCTCAGGGTGTCTTTGGCGATCGTGGACATACGGTGCGTCGCGTTGGCCTCGCGCTGAATGACGTCGGCTCGAGAAGACGGCCGACGCGTCCATCATTCTAGTAAAGGACGCGGCGCTGGACGGGCACGGCGCCCTCCGGCGGCCGGCCTCGGCCGCAATGCGCCGGTCCGTCGCCGCAGCCGCACGGACCTCCGGGACGCGATCCGCGCGCCGCCAACCACTCGCTGCCCTTCCACGTCGTAACTGTTGTTCTCGAGGAGGTCAGGCCATGCGTCCCATCGTGCATCTTCCGAGCGCCAGGCTGCTTGCGGCCGGCACGGCGCTCGTCTTCGTGCTGACCGGCGGGTTCCAGGCTGCGGCGTCGGCCCAGGCGGCGCGCTCGCCGCGAGCCGACCTGCGATCGCTCTTCGGCGGCGAGCCGGAGATCGGCGTCTCGATCCGCGACGTCACGCCGGCCGAGAGCGAGCGGGAGAAGCTCGCCAGGGTCGCCGGCGCTTACGTCGAAGACGTCAGGTCCGGCGGCCCCGCCGACAAAGCCGGCATCCGTTCCGGCGACGTCGTCGTCGCGTTCGACGGCGAGCGCGTGCGGAGCGCGCGGCAACTCGCGCGCGTGATCGAGGAGACGCCGGCGGGTCGCGAAGTCGACGCGACGATCTCGCGGGCTGGCCGGCAGGTCGCGCTGAAGGTTACGCCCGAGACCGGTGGGGTCTTCGTCGGCGGCGGCCGCGTCGTCGTGCCCGACGTCGAGATGCGCGGCGGCTGGCCGCAGGATCGTCCGTTCGGCGGCTTCGGGGCGAATGCCGGCCGACTCGGCGTAACGGTGCAGGAGCTGACCGATCAGCTCGGCGACTTCTTCGGCGCGCGTGCGGGCGTACTCGTCACGTCGGTCGCGACCGGCACGCCAGCCGAGGCCGCCGGCCTGAAGGCGGGCGACGTCATCACGCGGGTGAACGGCACGGCGATCAGCAGCGCGAGCGACCTGCGGCGGAGCATCGCCGGGGCGTCGAACGACGTCACGCTGACCATCGTCCGCGATCGCAAGGAGCAAACGTTGAAAGCGACGTTCACCACGCGGCGGCCTGGCGCCAGGACGACCATCTGAGAGGCGAGCGGCGAGACGACGTCGCTCCCGGCGCAGGTGTGATCACGCGTGAGCACAGCGGGACGGGTCCGGCGGCGCAGGCCGGTGCTAACATGAAGCCACGTCTCATCCCGGGAGGCTCCATGCCGCGCGCCCGACGCTTGTCGATGCTCGCCGCGTCCGCCGCACTGCTGCTCTCGTCCAGCACGACAGTGTCGGCGATCGGTCCGTCGCTGCTGATGTTCTACGGCGGCGACCTCTCGCACTCCGTCTTCTTCCGGCCCGGCAACCCGTCGTACAACCCGACCGGCTTCCTCTGGAATCCGGTCACCGGCGGCGCACGTTACGGCACGTGGCAGAACAGCACGATCCCACCGAACCTGGAAGGCCGGCCGTACGTGAGCTTCGCGGTGTTCTGGAAGTGGGTCGATGATCCGGCAACGCTCCTGCCGACGGACGCCAGCCAGCACGGCCGCGTGTACCTGCCCACGCCGTCAGCGGCTGCCGTCGTCGTGGTCACGGCGCCAAGGATGGTGAACGGCTCGGGCGGGCCGCCCGAGCCGTTGCCCGTCCCGGCATCGCTCCGGGACTTCCTCGCCGGCTGGGCGCTCTCGCCGGAGCAAACGGCGGTGCTCCGGAATCTGGCCGTGTTCTGAGCGACACACGCGCGCGAGATTGGACGCGCGCCCGTTCTACGTTCATGAGGCTTTCGGCAGCGTCGCGTCCGGTTGCGACTTCGAATCGGGAACGCTCGAGAGAGCGAGATCTCTCTCGAGAGCGGTGAAGCCATGAAGCCCTCGAGGGACTTCATGGCTTCCCTCGTTGAGGCTGTCTACTTCGGCGTCACACGGAAGAGTCCGCCGGGGTTCGCGTCTTCGGCCAGCCACAGCGCACCGTCCGGGCCGACCGCGACGTCGCGGATGCGATGGCCGACGTCCCAACGCTCTGCCGGCGTCGCACCGCCCTTGCCGTCGAAAACGATCCGGCTGAGCGTCTTGGTGGCCATGCCGCCGATGAGCGCGGAGCCGTTCCACTGCGAGAACATCGCACCCCGGTAGAAGGTGAGGTTGCCGGGAGCGATGACCGGCGTCCAGTAGATGACCGGCTTCGTCAGATCGGGCCGCGTGTCGGGGTGCGGGATCGGCGTGTCGTTGTAGTTGACCGCGTACGCAACGAGCGGCCAGCCGTAGTTCTTACCCGGCTCGATCAGGTTCAGCTCGTCGCCGCCCTTCGGGCCGTGTTCGAGCTCCCAGAGACGCCCGTCGGGCCCGAACGCCAGCCCGTACGGCGTGCGATGCCCCATCGTCCACGTCTCGGCCGGCGTGAGGTTCGGGCCGGGGAACGTGTAGCTGCGGACGACCGGTGCGGTCTTCGCGGCCTCCGTGTCGCGCGGCGGATCGATGACGCCGACGGTCGCTGTACCGGTCTTGCCCGCCATCGGGTTGCCGGGCGCGGGCTTGCCGTCGAGCGTCAACCGGAGAATCTTGCCGAGCGGCTGATTGGGATCCTGCGCGGGCGTGAAGCGCTGCCGCTCGCCGACGCTGAGGAACAGGTACTGGCCGTCGGGCGAGAAGGCGATCGCGGCGCCGAACTGGCCACCCCGGCCGCGCTCGCCGTCGCGCCAGATGACCTGCAGCCCATCGAGGCTCGCTCGGCCCTGGCCGGTTGAGAGCTGCGCGCGCGCCATCGCGAGGCTCGACCCGCCCTCACCGGGCTCCGAGTAGGTGAGGTAGATGCTGCGATCGGTCGCGTGCTTGGGCGACACGTACACGCCCAGCATCCCGCCCTGTCCTTGCCAGAGCACGGCCGGCACGTTGGCCACCTGGGTCTTTTCGCCCTGCTGCGTCACGAGCCAGAGCCCGCCGACCTTCTCCGTGACGAGCATGCGCCCATCCGGCAGAAAGGCGATGCGCCACGGCAGGCCGAACGTCGCGACCTGCGTCATGGTGAACGGCAGCGCCGGCTCGGGCGCCTTCGTGCCCGCGTTGATTTGGGCCCGTGCCGCAGACGACACCAGCATCAGCAAGAGCGCCGCACTCGATAGTGCCTTCATCGGTCCTCCAAGAGATGGGTCAGCAGAACAAAGGTATGCGATCCGGATGACCGGACGCCACCGGTACCTGCGCGCCCGCAGACGCCCGCCCCGCGGCCTCGCCGCCCCCAGGTAGCCGGGATCTCCTGGCGATCGCGCCGGCAGGTGATCGCGCCGGCGGTTGACATACATAGAAGCACAATGTATAAAAGCCCTACGCATGGAGCTGGGCAAAGACCTCGTCGCCGCCTCGGCCACGCCGCTCGTGCTCGCCATCCTCGCGGAAGGCGAGAGTTACGGCTACGCCATCATCAAACGCGTCGCCGAGCTCTCGGGCGGCCACCTCCAGTGGACCGACGGCATGCTCTATCCCGTGCTCCACCGGCTCGAACGACAGGGCCTGGTTGCGGCGAAATGGGGAGAGTCCGAGAGCGGACGCCGACGGAAGTACTACCGGATCACGAGAACGGGCAGGACCGAGCTCGCCGATCAGCAGAAGCAGTGGCAAGCCGTGGATCGGACGCTGCGCGGCATCTGGATGAAGACGGTGACGGCATGACGGCCTCCGCCTCGGCCGCGTCCCTCGAGTCTCAGATCGCGCACTGGCGGGAATACCTCCGGCGGCGGCGGGCCGTTCACGGCCCCGACGTCGAGGAGCTCGAAGGCCATCTGCGCGATCAGGTCTCGGCGCTCACCGGCGCCGGCCTGGCCGGCGACGAAGCGTTCCTCGTCGCCGTCAAGCGCATGGGCAACCTCGATGCGCTGTCTCGCGAGTTCGCGCGCGAGCACTCGGAGCGGCTCTGGAAGCAGCTCGTCATCGCGCCAGACGAGCAGGCCGGCACGACCACACGCGTCGAGGCGGCCGTCGTCCTGCTCCTGGCCGTCGTCGCGGCGCTCGCCATCAAGGTGCCGGCGCTCTTCGGCCGGGATCTCGCCGCCGATGCGAACGAGCTGTTCTACCTGCGCAACATCGGCCTGTTCGTGTTGCCGGTGCTCAGCGTCTACTTCGTCTGGAAGCGCGGGCTGTCGGCGGCCGGATGCGCGGGGCTGGCGCTCGCGTTCGGGGCTGCCGCCCTGTTCGCCAACGTCTACCCGCTGGCGGAGCGGAGCGATACGGGACAGCTCATCGTGCTCCATCTGCCGATCGCGTTGTGGCTCGTCATCGGCGTGGCGTACGTCGGCGGCCGCTGGTTTGCGGGCGGCGGGCGCATGGACTTCGTCAGGTTCTCCGGCGAGCTGTTCATTTACTACGTGCTCATCGCGCTCGGCGGCGGCGTGCTCACCGGCTTCACGCTGATGATGTTCGGCGCCATCGACATGAACGCCGAGTGGTTCGTGCAGCGCTGGCTGATTCCGTGCGGTGCGATGGGCGCGGTCATCGTCGCGTCTTGGCTGGTCGAGGCGAAGCAGAGCGTCATCGAGAACATGGCGCCCGTGCTGACGCGGCTGTTCACGCCGCTGTTCACGATCGTGCTGCTCGCGTTCATCGCCACGATGGCGTGGACCGGCCATCCCATCAACGTGAAACGGGAAGTGCTGATCGGCTTCGATCTCCTGCTCGTCGCGGTCGTCGGCCTCGTGCTGTACGCCGCCTCGGCGCGCGCGCCCGAGGCGCCGGCCAACTTCTTCGACAAGCTGCAACTGCTCCTCGTCGTGAGCGCGCTCACGGTCGATGTCGTCGCGCTCGCCGCCATCGCGGCCCGCATCTCCGAGTTCGGCTTCACGCCGAATCGCGTCGCGGCGCTCGGCGAGAACATCATCCTGCTCGTCAACCTTGCCGGATCCGCGTGGCTCTACGCACGGTTCGTGCTCGGGCGCGGCCAGTTCACGGCACTCGAGCGTTGGCAGATGGCCTATCTCCCCGTGTACTCGCTGTGGGCCGCGCTCGTCGTCATCGTGTTTCCGCCGGTGTTCGGGTACCGCTGACGCATCCGTCGTCGTGCCAGCGCCCGCGGCGCGCGCGTTGGCCTTGCAGATCCCGCAACGCCGTGTGCGCGGCACGCCTCGCAGTTTCGGCTGATCGAGCCGAGTCGCGGCCGTTTTCCGCACGTTTCTGACGTCCTCCGCGTGGCACGTCCTTCGCTCTTGGATGGTCTGCGATCTCGCTTGTCTTTGAGGTACGACGATGGCATCGTCGTCGTCGAGGTCGGGAAAGGGCGATGAGATGGACGCGATCGCGGTGTCCCCGGCGCTGGCCGATCGGCTCGGGCCCGAGGCCACGGCAGGACTGGCGCAGGCATTCGAAGCGCTCGAGGACCGGTGCGTCGTGATCGCTGAAGAGCGGGCGGTCGATCGATTCGAGCGACGCTTGATGGCCGAGACCTCTGCTCTACGCCTCGAGATGGTGCGAGGGCACGAGGCGCTGCGGCGAGAAATCAGCGAATCCCGCGCCGCGTTGCAGCAACAGATGACCACGCTCGGCGGGGAATTGCGGCTGGAGACGACGACGCTGGGTGGCGGGGTGCGGCAGGAGATCGCGACCCAGGGCAGCCACCTTCGATGGGAAATGGGCGAGCACGTTGGCGCGTTGCGGCAGGAGCTGAGCGTCCTTGGCAGCAGCCTGCGGCAGGAAATGAACGCCCTGGACGGCAGCCTGCGACAGGAGATGAGCACCCTCGCCAGCGACCTCCGCCAGGAAATGAGCGTCCTGGACGGCAGCCTGCGACAGGAGATGAGCGCTCTCGCCAGCGACCTCCGTCAGGAGATGGGCGTCCTGGATAGCAGCCTGAGGCAGGAGATCACGACGCAGGGCAGCGACCTTCGAGAGGAGATCGCGACCCTCGGCAGCGACCTGCGGAAAGAGATCACCGCTCAGGGCAGCGACCTTCGGGCAGAAATCGCGACTCTGGGAACCGACCTGCGGCAAGAGATTGCGAACCAGGGCAGCGATCTGCGAAAGGAGATCACGACGCAGGGCGGCGACCTGCGGAAAGAGATCGCGATGCTCGGCGGCGATTTGCGGCAAGAGATTGCGAACCAGGGCAGCGACCTTCGAAAGGAGATCGCCGTGCAGGGCAGCGATCTGCGGCAAGAGATCGGCGGTTTGCGTCAGGAGATGGCCCGGCAGCAGTTCGACTTGCTGAAATGGTCCTTCCTGTTCTGGATCGGACAGGTGGTGGCCATTGCGACGCTGCTACGGATGACCGGTCACTGATCGCGGCTAGTGCCCGGCGCCGGCGGCGCATCGGGATGCGCGGCACCGGTCAGCAACGCACATCCCAACGGATCTCCTGACTCTACGGCGCGCGGCGATCACGCGACTTCTCCCTCGACGCGGCTCTGAAGCATCCGTTCGCGCACGGCTGCGTGCCTGCGTGATGACGTCGTCCTCGACGCAGCGAGACATACGGCGGGCGTCGGGCGAGCGAGTCGTCCCCAGATCGGCGGACGAGATGTCGCAGCCAGGTTCATCAACCAGGCCGGGCGCGTCGCAAAATCTGCGTGCGAGCGAAGTTCCAAGCCCGCACGCGCGGCCGTCGCGCGCCGACTGAGAAGACTTTCGGACGCCCGTGGTGACGGCACAGGGCATCACCCCTGACCTGCGCTGTCACGCCCCGCCGATACCCTCGGCCTCATGGACGCGCGAGGATCCGTCGGGTGGTTCTGCGCACTGCTCGACGACGCGGACGACGTGTACTTCCGGTACACGCTCGTCCCCACGAGACGCTTCGCCTACATCAGCCCGTCTGTTGCAGCGCTCACCGGCAGCACGGCCGACCAGTTCTACCGCGATCCGGACTTCTGCCTGGCCTTGATTGAGGACGAGGATCGCCCCGTCCTCCGACGCATCCTGCGCTCCCGCCGAAGCCGTGTGTCGACAATCCGCATCCTGCGCCACGGGACGGCCATTCCCATCGCGGTACGCACGGTGGCGCTCACGCGGCGCGGAAAGGTCGTCGCGATCGAGGGTGTCGCGGCGCTGGCGGTCGTCGCGCGGCCGTCGAGCCTCGGCCGGGCGGAAGGAACGCCGCCGGCCGAGCCAATTCAACCGCGGCTGGCGGCGCTCATGTGCGAGGTTCACGAGTTGCTGCACCGGGCGATGCCGATGGTGGCGCCTGCCGCAGCGACCACGGCCTCCCCCGGCAATGCTGCGACGACGCTCCGCGCCGGTCCGCTCGCGCTCGATCTCGATCGGCTCATCGTCACCGAGTCTGGCCGAACCGTGCCGCTTCCGAGCCGCGAGCTCCTGTTGCTCCGCTATCTGCTCCAGCGTCCCGGCCGCGTCGTCACGCGCGCACAGGCCCTGGCGGACGTCTGGCACTACAGCTACACGGGCGACGACCGGACCGTGGACGTGCACATTTCGCGACTTCGCCGGCGGCTGCCGTCGCTGCGCCGGCGGCTCGTGGCGATTCGGAATGTCGGCTACCGTCTCGACATCGAGCTGGCGGCCGAGCCGCGGGTAGCCAACTCGTGAAGGGTTGCGTACGACGCGGCTCGTGCTGCCGACGCCGAGGTCGGCGGTCGCAGGTCCATGGCAATGGACGTCGCGACGCGCCGGCCCGATCGCCGGCACTCCAACGGCACCTGACCTACTGATTGCTGCTCGATGCGGATGCGACCAGCACGAAGAACGCGGCCGTGCCGAGCAGACCGCCGGCGAGGAACGCATGCCGCTTCTTGCTCCGCGTCTTCTTCTCCCAGCCCGTCTTGAGCCCGAGCTGGTAGTCGGGTCCCTTGCCGGCGCCGCGCTGCAACGCCTCGGGCGAGAGCGGCTCAGGACCAATCACGAAGTAGCCGATGCCCGTACCGATGAGGCCGGTCAGCACGCCAATGGCCAGCCCGGCGCCGAGCTTTCCGCCGGTGCGTTGCGCCTCGGCGAGCATCTCGCCGTCGACGAGACCGGCAGCCAGCGTGTCGTTCTGCGCGACAGGCTGAGGGTTGGGAGCCGTGGGCGGCGACACGGCCTGCGCGCTCACGATTCCGCTGGCCGACGCCGTGAAACAGATGAGCAGAGCAATGGTGGTGATACGTCGAACGAGAGACATAGCGGCCTCCTTGGTGGGCGAACGCCACTCTACGGATGGCCGATTGCCGCCAGATTGCTGCGAGTCGAACAGTTGGCAATGAGGTCGTCTCGCGGACACGCGAGAGGCCGTCGCCCGCGAGCGGCGTCGCGGAACGGCTCACCACGACCCCGCCTGATCCACGCCTGACGCACGGGACGGCATACGCGCGTGGAATCGCCCGGCGCTCTGGACCCGGCGAAGCTCGAGCGCATCTCGTCGAGAAGTCGCCCGATTCCCGTCATGACGCTCTCGCTGATGCTGAACCGTACGCGTACGGCAGGATGACGCAGGGCCGCGATACGGCGAGCGCATTCCAGTAGAATCGTTGCGACCCGCTTCCCCAGCGATCACCCGAATGCGCGAGGTTTCGATCATGACCATTCGGCCGCGAGTGCTCTGTACCGTGGTTCTCACGACGGCGGTCCTGCTGCTGTGCGGCTCTTCACCGGAGGCGCAGCCGGCCGGCCGTGGACGATGGGACGTGCTCGACGTCGTCGGGCAGCACGTCCCGCGCTTCGAGTCTGGGTTCATCGAGGTCGGCGCGCGTTTCTACCTCGTCGGCGGCCGCCAGGCGCCGCAACCGGTGGAGATCTTCGATCCCGCAACGCGGACGTGGAGCACCGGAGCCGTGTCTCCCGTGACGATGCATCACTTTCAGCCCGTGGTCTTCGACGGGAAGATCTACGTGCTCGGAGCGCTCACCGGATCGGGGCGCGGCGAGCCTCCGCTGCCCGACGTGTACGTCTACGATCCTGCGGCCGATCGATGGGCGAAAGGACCCGCCATTCCGGCCGATCGCCTCAGAGGCGGTGCTGGCGTGGCGGCGCACGACGGGCTGATCTACCTGGTGGCCGGACACCAGTTGGGCCACTCGAGCGGCCACGTTCCGTGGTTGGATACGTTCAATCCCCGGACGGGCGAGTGGCGCAGGCTCGCAGATGCTCCTCGCCCGCGGGATCATTTCCAAGCGGTCGTGCTCGACGGCAAGATGTACGCGATCGCGGGCCGACGAAGCGCCGCGGCATTCGGGCACGCGTTGGACCTCACGACTCCCGAAATCGACGTCTACGACTTCGCCTCGGGACGATGGAGCACGTTGCCGACTTCGGCCAATATCCCGACGCAGCGCGCGGGCGTCTCGACGGTCGTGCTCAACGGCACGATTGTCGTGATCGGCGGAGAGAGCGCGGCCGACTTCCGCATGCACGCCGAGGTCGAGGCCTTCAATCCCGTGACCACGCGATGGACGACGCTGGCGCCGCTCAATCACGGCCGCCACGGCACCGGGGCGATCGTGCATGACGGAAAGATCCACGTGGCGGCAGGATCCACGCGACAAGGCGCGGGCGACCGCGTCCAGGAAGTGTTCACGCCGGCGCCGTAGGAGACGCGGGCGGTGACGTCGCGTCGCATGGAGAAGCCGACCATCACGGTCCACGTCCTTGGTGCGCTGCGCGTGTACTGCGGGGGCGCAGCCGAGCTCCCCGTCGACGCTGCCACCGTACAGGCGGCGCTCGACGACCTCGAGCGGAACCGGCCGGCGCTGTACCGCAATCTCTGCGACGAGACGGGCAAGGTGCGCCGGCACTTGAACGTGTTCGTGAACGCCGAGAACGTGCGGGACCTCGACGGCCTCGCGACGGCGCTGAAGCCGGGGGACGTGCTCACGATTCTGCCGGCGGTCTCTGGAGGATGAATGGCGAGTCGGATCGTGTTGACGATTGGCACGAGAAAGGGCGCGTTCGTCGCCGAGTCGGCGGGCACGCGGGACCGCTTCGCGCTCCGCGGCCCCTTCGGTCCAGGCGTGCCGGTGTACGCGACGCTCACTGACACGCGCGGGACGCCCCGGCTGTACGCGTCGAGCTGCAGCCCCTTCTTCGGCATGAAGGTGCTGCGCTCGACGGACCTCGGCCAGAGCTTCCACGAGACGGCCTCCGCGCCCGCGTTTCCCAAAGACGACGGACGTGCGCTCGCGAACATCTGGTCGCTCGTGCCGGGGCCGGAGGACGGAGAGCTGTGGGCCGGCGTCGAGCCGGCCTCGCTGTTCAGGAGCGGCGACCACGGCGACTCGTGGGAGATGATGCCGGGCATCAGCACGCACGAGCACGCGCGCAAGTGGCAGCCCGGCGCCGGCGGCCTCTGCCTGCACACGATCGTGCGCGACGGCCCGCGCGTCCACCTCGGCATCTCCACGGGCGGCCACTATCTGAGCGAGGACGCCGGCGCGACGTTCGCGGCGTCGAATGCGGGCGTGGGCGCCGGCTTCCAGCCGGATCCCTATCCTGAGTTCGGCCAGTGCGTGCACAAAATCGCGCGGCACGACGCGGCGCCCGGGCGGCTCTACATGCAGAATCACGGCGGCTGGGCGGACTGGACCGGCCCCGGCGGTCCGCGCCCCGACATCGGCGTGCTGCGCAGCGACGACTACGGCCGCTCGTGGCGCTCGATCGCGAAGGGACTGCCCTCCGACTTCGGCTTCCCCATCGTCGTCCACCCGCACGACCCCGACACCGTGTACGTGGTGCCGCACGAGCCCATGACGCGCGCCTGCCCTGGCGGTGCGCCCGCCGTGTGGCGCAGCGAAGACGGTGGCGAGTCCTGGCGCCGCCTCTCCGAGGGGCTGCCCGCGTCCGACAGCTACTTCACCGTGCTGCGCGACGCGATGGACGCCGACTCGCTCCAGGCACCGGCACTGTACTTCGGCACGACGACGGGCCAGCTCTGGATCGGCCGCAACGGCGGCGACCGGTGGGAGTGCCTGTTCGATTCGCTGCCGGCGATCCACTGCGTGAAGGCCGCAGTGGTCTGAGCGGTCGTCTCGGACGCTCGCGCGGCTCGTCGGGCGAGCTCACGTCTCCGCGCACGAGCGACCTGCGGCCGACGACCTTCTCATCAATACGCCGCGCTGGGCTTCAACGTCGCGAACGAAACGGATGAGAATAGACGCGTTCCGGGACGCATGCAGCAGCCCTTGACGCTCGCCGACGTCGAGACGCGGCTTCGCGTCTCTATCGACCATCTCCTCGAGGGGGTGCAGGTCCTCACCCGCGGCTGGACGTACGCCTATCTGAACCAGACCGCCGCGCGCCACGCCCAGCGCACGCTGGACGATCTGCTGGGCCGCACGATCATGAGCTGCTATCCGGGCGTGGAGACGACGCCGATGTTCGGACGGCTGCAGGCGGTCATGGAGACGCGCCGGCCCGATCGGTTTCGCAACGAGTTCGTCTACCCGGACGGCACGCGCCGCTGGTTCGACCTCATCGTGGAGCCGGTGCCCGACGGCATCTGCGTGATCTCGCTCGACGTCACCGACGAGCTGCGCCTCGAGGAGGAGCTGCGGCACGCGCACAAGATGGAAGCGCTCGGCCAGCTCGCGGGCGGCGTCGCGCACGACTTCAACAACCAACTGATGGTGATCACGGGCCTCTGCGACCTGCTCCTCTCGGAGATGGATGCTGCGCACCCGCTCGCGCGCGACCTCACCGACATCCGGGACGCCGGCCGGCGCTCGGCGCAGCTCACGAAACATCTGCTGACGTTCAGCCGCCGGCAGATCCTCGACGTCGTCCCGCTCGACCTGAGCGAGGTCGCGGCGCGGACCGTGACGATGCTGGAGCGCCTGCTCGGCGAGCGCATTCACGTCGAGCTGATGCTCGAACCGTCGCCGGCGATTCTCGGCGACGCGATGCAGCTCGAGCACGTCATCACGAACCTTGCGGTCAACGCGCGCGATGCGATGCCCGGCGGCGGACGGCTGACGATCGGCACGAAGGACGTCACGCTGAGCGAAGAGGATGCGCGGCAGCACGCGCTGATGTCCGCCGGCCGCTACGCGGTGCTGAGCGTGGCCGACACCGGAGAAGGGATGACGGAGGAGACGAAGGCGCGGCTCTTCGAGCCGTTCTACACGACGAAGCCGGCCGGCAAGGGCACCGGTCTCGGCCTCTCGACCGTGTACGGCGTGACGCGGCAGATGGGCGGCTACATCTGGGTGTACAGCGAGCGCGGCCGCGGCACGACCTTCAAGCTGCACTTTCCGGCGGCCGATGGCTTCGCGCCCGTCGCATCGGACGAGGAGACGGCGCTCCCGGACCGGCCCGCGACGATCCTCGTCGTCGAAGACGAAGCCGGTCTGCGGGAGTTCGCGGTGCGCGCGCTGCGACGCTTCGGCTACACGGTGCACGAGGCCGCGTCGGCCGAGGACGCGTCGGCGGCGCTCGCGGGCGGCGGCATCGATCTCGTGCTCACCGACGTCGTCCTGCCCGACGGCACGGGCCCGGACGTCGTCGCGCGCGCGCCCGCCGGCGTGCGCGTGGTGTTCATGTCGGGCTACGCCGATCTCGACGACCGTCCGCGCGCCGCCACCGGCGATGCCCGCTTCCTCGAGAAACCGTTCACGATCCCGGCGTTGATGAAAGTGGTCAGGGAGATGCTGGACAACGCGGAGCGCTGAGGCGCCGATCCGGCTCGGCTGGATCACGCCGGGCGGCGGCCACGTCTGCCGCCCGGCCGGCTCGCGCCGGCGGCCGAGGCACGACCGCGCCTGCGACGGGTTGCGGCCGTGGCGCCGCGTGCCGATCTGCCCGCGGTGCGGACAAGGCTCACGCCGTCGGCACCGCCGCCGCCCCCGGCTCCGCGGAGAAGAACTCGGCCGGCTGAAACCCGAATGGGCCTGCGATCAACATCGTGGGCAACTGCTGCACCGTGTTGTTGTAGATCTCGACGGCTCCGTTGTAGTAGTTGCGCGCGAACGCGATCTGGTTTTCGGTGTCGGCGAGATCGGCCTGGAGCTGCGCGAAGCGCTCGTTCGCCTCGAGCTCGGGATACGCCTCCGCGACGGCGACGAGCGTACGGATCGCGTTGGCGAGATCCTCGCTCGCCCGCGCCGCCGCCCGAGGACCGGCCGCAACGCCCGCCGCCGTCCTCGCCTCGGTGACTTTCTGCAGCGTCTCGCGCTCGAATGACGCGTACCCCTTCACCGTCTCGACGAGATTCGGGATCAAAGCGGCTCGGCGCTGCAATTGAACGTCGATGGCGCTCCACGCTTCTCTGACGCGCTGCCGCGCCGAGACCAGCCGGTTGTACAGCAGCGCGACCGCAAGAAGGACGACGAGCGCGGTGGCGAGAATCAGCATCGGGGGGCTCGGCGTTGCGTCATCTGGCCGGCGACTCCATGATGGGCCGCCTCGCGGCGAGCCGATTGACGCCCAGTGTTCCGATCCAGGCAATCACCACATCGCCAATAGTCACCAACTCCCGCCTCCCCCACCGCCTCCGCCGCCGCCCGCCGAGCCTCCGCTGAAGCCGCTGCTGCCGCTGCCGCCAGGCGTGGACGAGATGCTGCTCGACAGCGACGACGAGAAGTTACCGAAGCTCGAGGAGAAGGTGCCAGGGTCGAACTGGGACGTCCCCGAGTACCACGACGTGGTGGCGCGCTGCAGGTCGACATCCCGGAACGCGCGTGCCCATCGATCCACGCAGCGGAAGGCGATCGCGTACGGCAGGTACTCGGTGAAGATGTGCGCGCGTTCGGCGAAAGCCTGCTGCGGCGCCTCGGCCGTTTTGATGTAGCGGAGGAAACCGAGCGTGCGGCGCGTCAGGTTCTGGCCGAGCGCGGTGCGCCGTGGCATCGCCCGCGACACCGCGCCGAGCAGCAGGCCGGCGACGACAACCGGGAGGCCGAGCAAGCCTGCACCCCACCAGCGGCCGAGCCAAACGGTCAGCGCGATGCCGCCGCCCGCGATCACCAGGCCGACGAACGTCCAGGCGGCGCGCACGGTGTTCGGGTTCTGCGGGAACCAACGGCGCTCGACCGCGTCCTTGTACAACGCGCTCCGCGCCCGGCGGAGATCGTCGTAGAACTTGTTCTTCAACGCGGAGAGCGTGGTCACGGATCCGCTCTCGAAGAGGCCGTCGAGCACGATGCGCTCGTACGGGAGCAGGTCCTTGCCGTCCGTCTTCAGCCGCTCGAGCTGCCAGTCCTTCCGGCTGAACCAGTGCGCCTTGTCGACTTCGGCGATCTTCAGATGGCCACGCACCGCGAGATCGACGATCGTCGCGGTGACGTCGAGCGTGTCGGCGCGCTCGTCGAGCAGCAGCCCCATCTGCGCCGGACGCAAGCCCTCAGGCGGCGTGAACTCGACGGCGATCGGCCGGCCGCCGAAAAGCGGAATCGGTTCCTCGGCGGGCGTTCCTTGCCCACCGGCCACGGCCGGCGCACGTTGCAGCGCGATGTACCGGCGATCGCGGCCGAGCCGCCACCACCCCACCGCGATGACGGCCGTCAGCATCGCGACCTCGGCGGTCGACCCCGCGATGAACACCGGCGTGCGGCCGAAGAACTCGAACACACTGCGCGGCATCTTCGACAGGTTCGGCACAGGCTCCCGCACGACGCCTTTGCGCAGGCCGACGACGACCGCCATCTCCTCCTGCTCGGCAAGCGGACGCGTCGCGGTGAAGACGGCCTCGCCCGGCGCGAACCGCGCGTCGCACCGGTCGGTCGATGAGCCGACGCCTTGGAAGCACTCGACACGCTGAATGCCGCTGTCGGGCGCCAGCACGCGGATCGTCGCGCGCTCGATCGTCACCGGCCAGCGCCCGGTGGCGTTCCAATAGTACTCGTCGTGGTCGGCGAAACCGTTGAGCACGCCGCCGAGCTGATACGCGATGCGGTACGTCTGCGGCCCCGAAACGGTCCGATCCGGATCGCCGATCCTGAAGCGCCGGGTGTCTCCCTCATCCAGCACCGCGACCTGGTGCCGCTCGCCTCGCGCGTCGAGCACCCCGACGAGGTCGATGTCGTAGTCGCGGTAGCGGCCGCGGTCGAAGATCTGGCGGCGGATGAGATCGCGGGCGATGCCGTGCTTCGACAAGCCGCGGAAATCGACGTCGATCGCCTCCGCAACGTTGATCCTTCCGTCGCGCTGGATGTCGTACTTGATGTCGAGCCGCTGGATCACCCAGCCCTCGTCGGCACGGAGCACGACACCGGCGGCGAGCAGGCCCGCGAGAACGGCGATCGCCCGCGTCCGCCGCAGGCGCGCGGCGAGGCGGAGAACACGAGACATCCGACTGCCGGCACGTCGATCGGCGCGCAGGATGGTGCCGCGGGCCGAGCCGAGTTCGACCGGATGCGCCGATGGTCCGACGTTCCGACGCGACGCGGCGATCATCCGACGATCCGATCCCCAGCCGCTTCGACGGCCTCCGCCCCGTGGACGATGCGATGTCCCGACGCCATGGCGATCTCCCGATAGCGGCAGAGCGCGTTCGCGAGACGCATCTGGCGCGGAGTGTCGCACGGAGGTTCGAAGAGCCGCGGGCACGCCACGAGGATGCTCGCGCACCGGGCGCGCGAGGACGCGACGTTGAGGCGGTTGGGGCTGAAGAGGAAATCCATTCCGCGGGGAGCATCCTCGGCGCGCGACGCGGCCATCGAGTAGATCACGACGGCAGCCTCCTGGCCCTGGAACCTGTCCACCGTGCCGATGCCGACCGGCGGCCGAATGCGATCCCGGAGGCACCGCACGTGGGCGTTGTACGGCGCGACGATGAGGATGTCGTTGGCAGTGAGGGGACGCCGCATCCCGAGCTCGGTGTACCAACCAACGTTGCCGTTCAGGAGCTCATCCACGATGCCGGCGACGACGTCGGCCTCCTCGGACGAGGCGTTGCGGCAGCCGTCGTGGTCGACCTCGATCACCCAGAGGCCGGCGCCGTCGAAGCGCCGGCTGCCGTCGATCCGCTGCCGCTCGAGCGTCGGCAGCGCCGCGAGCTTTCCCTCGTAGAAGACCTCCGAGGTGAACGCGGCAATCGCCGGCGCGAGCCGCCGCGTGATGGGCAAGAAGATGCCGCGATCGTCGGGGATCGTCTGGCGGCCGCCGAGCAGGTGATCGAGCGCGGAGACGTCGACCCCGTCCGGATGCGCACCGCGCTGCGGCTGCTGGAGCTGCCGCGGATCGCCGAGCAGCACCAGGTTGCCGCCGGCCTGCGCGACGCTGACGACCGTCGCGAGCGACATCTGCCCCGCCTCGTCGACCACCAGCACGTCGACCGTCCGCGCGAAGTCCTGGCGCGCCCACATCCAGGCCGTGCCGCCCAGCACGCCGGCTCCCTCGTCCCTGATCCAGTCGAGCGCCTCGTCGTTCGTCTTGAACTCGCGCACCTCGTCGTCGGTGCCGAACGACTCGTCGCCGATCTTGTGCGCGATGGCGAGCGACGTGTTGAGCCGCACGGCCTCGGCGGCGACGTCGCGAAGCAGCTTGCGGATCACCTTGTGGCTCGTCGCGACGACGCCGACGTTCTTGCGCTCGGCGAGCAGCGCCGCGATGACGCGCGCCGCCGTGAAGGTCTTGCCGGACCCGGGCGGCCCCTGGATCGCGAGCACGCTGTGATCGAGGTTGCGCACCGTGCGGATGGCGAAGTCGGTTGGCAGCTCGTCGGGCCGCGGCCGGAACGCGCCGAACCGCAGGCGCGGCGGCCGCGCCAGCAGCAGATCGTTGACGAGCGGATCGCCGTCGCGATCGTCGAGACCGTGCGCCGCGATGACGTTGGCGGCGCGGTACACCGACTGCTCCTGTTCGGGCGCGGTCACGACCGTGAGCGCGATGACCGAGGTGGGATGGACCTCGACCTGCGACATCGGCTTCTTGATGTCGATCGTGCCGGCGATGCGGTCGATCGCGTGAACCGTGCCGAACGGCTCGTCCTGCTTGAGCCTGAGCCGATCGCCGACGCTGAAGTCGCACTCCTGCGGCGGATACGCGTAGCGATCGATCCCGCTCCTGAGCCGGCCGCCGATCGGCGAGAACACACGCTGCCGGAACTCGAGCCCGGCCAGCGCCCACGGCTCGTCCTCCAGCTCGTCGTCCGGCTGCTCGCGCAGGCGGTGGTACTCGCCCCAGCCGACGCGCTCCTCGCGGCGGAACCAGTCGGCGAGGTGGGCGACGAGCCAGCGCGCGTGCTGCTCGGGCGTGCGCTCGTGCGCGGGCGGGAGCCCGTGGAGGAGCGCGGCGCGCAATGCGGCGGACCAGGCGTCGCGCGCCGCGATGTGCTCGGCCGGATCCCCGTTGCCCGGCACCGGCCTCGCGATGTCGGCGCCGGCGCGGATCGCGGCCGTGCGCAGCCGCTCGAGCCACTGGCGGAGCGCCCAGGTCGAACGGCAGTCGTCGCGGTTGTACGCTTCGACGATCGCCTTCGCATCCGCATCGATCGCCGCGGGATCGCCGGTCTCGATCGCGAACTCGACGGCGCGCCGCTCGGCGCCGGCACGATCGAGATCCATCTCTCGCACGAACTCGTAGCACGGCTCGAGCGCCTTGATCGAGTAGCGCTCCACGCCGGCGCGGACGGCCTGGCGGACCACGGCGTAGAGGTCGACGAACCGGCCGGCGCGCAGCAGCGCGTCGACGTCGGGCTCGCGCCAGGCATGACGTCCCATCAGGCGCCGGAACGCCGACGGCTCGTACGGCGCGTAGTGATAGACGTGTGCGCCGGCATGCTCGGCGATCGCGCGCGCGATCTCGGTCAGCACCGCATCGAACGCCGCGCGCTCTTCTTCGTCCGTGAACGCCCACCAGCTCTGGTACTGGAAGCGGCCGTCGGCGCCGACGCGGCCGAGGCCGAAGAGGTACTCGCGCGTCGACGGTTCCAGGAATCCAAGGTCCGACTGGTGGGCGCCGACCGCACGCGGCGCGAAAGGATCGCCCTCGAGATCGAGGAAGAGGTCGCCAGGGCTGGGTTCGGGCAGCAGCGCCAGACCGGCGCGCGGAACCGGAGGGAGCAACTCGTACGTGGGACGGCCGGACGTGCGCTGCTCGAGCTGCAGCCGGGCCTGCTCGCGCAGACGCGCGTAGGTGTCCTTTGCCCCTCGCCGCGGCGAGAACGGAATCGGCAGCGGCAGCCGGGCGAGGCTCGCCAGCGTCGCGACGTCGTGCGCCGCCAGTTCGATCCGGTGCGTACGGCCCAGACCGGCGACGAACGAGAGGTGATCCCGCGTTCGCCGTTGGGCGTCGCACTCGCTGCCCCACCGGCAGACGGTGCAATGCTCACGGACGTCAGGGCACACGGCATCGGACGAGCCGGAGTACGCGACATCGGACAGGCGCATTGCCGCACCCGATGATCCGGCGATCGGAGCCGCCGCGATTGCGGAGCTCGCCCACGGTCCAGTCGCTCCGTGTTCCTCGATTCCAATCTGCTCGAGCCGCCGCAGGAACTCGCGCTCGACCTGCCGATAGAAGGCCGCGAAGTCGGCGACGCGGTATCGCTCGACGGACGCCGGCGTGACGACCGCGAAGTACTCGGGCGTACCGTCCTGGAGCGCGGCGAGCAGCTCCGTGTAGACGCAGAGCTGGAGGATCGTGCCGCCGCGCGTCTCGCGCGCGAGCTTCGTGTCGTGTACTTCGTACGCCCACGATCCGAAGGCGCTCGTGCCCGCGGTGCGCACGAGCGCATCCGCGCAGCCGAACCGTCCCGCCCCACCGAGCGGGGCCTGGACGATGACGTCGACGCCGGCGCGCATCGCGGCGAGCAACCGCGCTTCGGCCTCGCCGCGCTCGAGGCCGTCGAGATCGGCAACCGACCGTCCCTCCCGCTGCAACATCGCGACGTACCGCCGCTCGTGATCGCGGCCGCGCAGGGCGAGCACGTCGGTCGCCGGATCGCGCCACCCCGGGGGCGTGCGGCGCCCCCGCGCCACGTCGGCATCGAGGGCCGTCTTGTGCGGGCAGACGAGGAAATTGGCGAGGTCGGTCGGCGACGTTCGCAGGCGGCCTGAGACGACGTACATGGACGCCTCATTATTGAACGAGAGCCCCCCGGTTCGGCGACCGCGTGCTCCGCATCTCGGCACCGGCGATCGCCGGCGCCGGAGGTCGTCTGAACGGTCGCGCTCGCTCCCCCGAACGTCCCACGGCGGCCCGTTCCGGTCGAGGATCCCGACGCTCCGGCTATCGTGCGCGCCGCCGGCGCAACGGCCCCACCGAGGAACGTCCTACGATCTTCATCGTTGACGTACGACAAACATCGTAGTACACCTTGGCCATGCCTTCGACCACGCCGACGCCGACCAATGCCGAGCTCGCCGTGCTCCGCGTGCTGTGGCAACGCGGGCCCAGCACGGTGCGCGAGGTGCACGACACGCTCGCGGACACCCGCTCGGTCGCCTACACCACCACCCTCAAGACGCTCCAGGTGATGACCGCGAAGGGGCTGACCGTTCGCGAGGAGCGGGGCCCTCAGCATCTCTACCGCGCGCGCCATCCGGAGAGCCGGATGCAGCGGCGCCTCGTGCGCGACCTGCTCGACCGCGCCTTCGGCGGCTCGACCGCCCAGCTCGTGCTGCAGGCGCTCGCCAGCCGCAAGGCGTCCCCGGAAGAACTGCAGGAGATCCGCCGTCTGATCGCCGCCGAAGAGGAGAAGCACCATGACTGACACGGTCGTCGCTGATCCCGTTACCTACGCGCTCGGTTACGCGCTCGTGCGCTTTCTCTGGCAAGGCGCGGTCATCGGCCTGGCGACCGCCGTGGCGCTGACGCTGGCGCGCCGCGGCTCCGCCTCCCTCCGCTACCTCATGGCTTGCGCCGGCCTTTTCGCAATGGCGGCTCTGCCGATCGTCACGTTCGCCCGGGCGTTGCCGTGGAGCGGCACCACGATCTCAGCGAACGCGGGCGTCCCGCGGGCCCTCTTCGCAACCCTGGTCGACGATGCCCCTCCCGTCGCAGGCAACCCGTTCGAGCTGTTCTCGATGCTCTCGGCTCTCGCCTGGTCGCCGGCCATCGTCATCGCCTGGAGCGCGGGGGTGCTGCTGCTGGCCGCGCGGCTGCTCGTGGGCTGGCGGACGGTCGCACACCTTCGGGCGGGAGCGCACGCCGTCGACGACGGCGATTGGATCGCGCGGACGACGGCGCGGGTGGCCGGGGCGCTCGGCGTCGAGCGTCGCGTCGCGGTCGTCCGGTCAGCGTCCGTGGACGTTCCGGCGGTCGTCGGCTGGATGCGGCCGCTCATCGTCGTGCCGATGAGCGCCATGGCGGGGCTCACGCCGGCGCAGCTCGAGGCGATCATCGCGCACGAGATCGCGCACATCCGCCGCTACGACCACGTCGTCAACGGCGTCCAGACGATCGTCGAGACGCTGCTCTTCTACCACCCGTCGGTCTGGTGGGTGTCGAGACAGATCCGGATCGAACGCGAGCACTGCTGCGACGACATCGCCCTGTCGCTCGGATCCACTCGCGTGGACTACGCACGTGCGCTGACGAGCCTCGAGGAGGCGCGAGTACCGCGGCCGCTTCTTGGGATCTCGGCGGCGGACGGGTCGCTCGTCGGACGCGTGCGCCGCGTGCTGGGCCAGTCGCCGCAGCCGGTCAGCCGCCCCCGCGTCGCGCTGCTGATCGCGTTGGCGGTGACGGCCGTGTCGGCGGCTATCGGGGCGAGCGGCGCGCAGATGCAGGCGCAGGGCCCGTCGGTCGTGATGGCGGCGCAGGTCGTTCCCGAGCCGCCGAGCGCGGCAGCGACGAACACTGCCCAGCAGGCCCTTGCATCAGCCGATGCGCAGATCGTCGCGCTCGAAGAGACCTATCGCCGCGCGCGTCTTGCGAACGACACGGCGACACTCACGCGACTGCTCGACCCGGCGTTCGTCGGCGTCGGCAGCCTGGACGACATCCCGCGGAACAAGGTCGAGTCGCTGGCGCAGTGGAGCGGCAGACGAGTCACCGCGCTCGCCACCACCTCGCGAGAACGGCAGATGGAAGACGGCGCCGCGATCGTGCGCGGCGTCGAGACGATGACGGTCGGCGGCGTGACCCAGCAGGTGCGGTACGCGCGCGTGTGGAAGGTGAGCCCGTCGGTCGGCTGGACCCTCGTCTCGAGTATCCAGGTGCCGGCTTCGGCCGGCACGGCGCGTCGAGCGGGGATGCCTCCGCCTCCTCCACCGCCTGCACCGTCGACCGGATTGGCCTCCGTCCGCGAGTCCATCACCATCACGGGCGAGCGGCCGGCCGGGACGGCGTCCGACCGGCCCGCGCCGCCTGGACCGGCGGTGCGCATCGGCGAACAGGGCGTCACGGCTCCGATGAAGATCAAAGACGTCAAGCCACAATACCCGTGGCTCGCCAGGGCCGCCGGCGTCCAAGGCATCGTGTTTCTCGAATCGATCATCGATACCGACGGGTCTGTCACGAACTTGAAGGTCATCCGGTCGAGCGGCTCGGACGAGCTCGACGGTGCCGCCATCGACGCCGTCTCGCAGTGGCGTTACACGCCGACACTGCTCAACGGCCAGCCGGTCTCGGTCATCTGCACCATGACCGTGAACTTCACGTTGAACTAGACAGCGGGCATCGGAACATCGGGATATCGGGATATCGGGACAGCGGGCATCGGGACAGCGGCTCATCGGGTCATCGATCATCGGAACATCGACTGAACGGTGGTCCGATCCGATGGCCGATGTCCCGATCGACCGATGGCCTATCGTCTAGGCCCGGTGAACAGCGCCTCGAGTCCTCGCCAGACCCACCGGATGAAGACGACGACGATCGCAAGCCAGACGATGACGATCGCGGCCGCGAGGAAAGGGTGCTGCGTGGCGAACCAGGTCACGCCGATCGCGAGCGTGTCTTCGCCCAGGCTGACGGCCGCGTTCGTGAACGGCTCGGGCGACAGCGTCACGCTCGTGCGCAGCGCTGCCTTGCCGCTGTGTGCGGCGAGCGCGATCACGGCCCCGAGCGCCGACGCGAGCAGTTGCTCGCCGGGCGAGAGCTGCGCCGTGGCGCCGTAGGCGAAGAGCGCGGCCGCCGGCACGCGCACGAACGTCTGCAGCGCGTTCCAGAACAGATCGACGATCGGGATCTTGTCGAAGACGAACTCGAACAGGAACAGCACCAGCGCGGCGCCGATCACCACGGGGTCCTCGACGAGCCCGAGCGCCGGCGGTAGATCGACGTACCCGTACCGCGCGAGCAGCCCGATCGTCGCGACCGTCGCGGAGAGATTCAGCCCCGCGGCAAAGCTCGTGGCGATCGCGAGAGCGACGAGGTTGGCCGAAGACATGGGCATCGGATCATCGGGTTATCGGATCATCGGGTCATCGGAACGGCACATCTGGTCATCGCGCAGCGATTCATCGGGCTATCGGGACGGATCATCGGATCATCGCGCAGCGGACCATCCGGCCATCTCACCAGCACATCGGGTCATCGGGATAACGATCATCGGACCATCGGCATGACACATTGGATCATCGGGGATGCTGCGTTGGATCACGGGATGCCGCATCGAGTATCCGGATCGTGCATCGCGTCATCGGAGCAAACACGTCGAGTCTCGGATGGTCGGGCGATGGAGTTCTCGCTGCCCGATGATCAGATGACCCGATGCGCTCCCGATGTGTCGATGACCGTATCCGATATCCCGATATCCGATATCCCGATATCCGATTCCCCGATATCTCGATGTCTGTTTCCGATGCCCCGATGCCCCTCACTCTGCCGTCTTCCAGTGCATGAGATCGAAGTCGACCGGGCTGACGCGCCCCTGCGCGATGTGCGCGGCAATCTGCTGCGCGTGGAAGCGGCCGTTCTCGATGAACCAGCGGTTCGTGCGGTACCCGCCGCAGACGGTGCCGGCCAGGTAGACGCCCGGCCGGTTCGATTCGAACGTGGCCTCGTCGAACGTCGGCGTGCGCCACCCGTCGTCGGCGAACGTGATGCCGATCTGCTCGAGGAAACCGAAGTCGGGATGGTAGCCGGTCATGGCCAGCACCCAGTCGTTTTCGATCTCCCGCGTACCGTCCGGCGTCGCCAGCACGAGGCTCCGCTCGCGGATCTCGGTGACGGACGTGCTGAAGAACGCGCGGATGCTCCCTTCCTTGATCCGGTTCTCGAGATCCGGCTTGATCCAGTACTTGATCGTGTCCGAGAGCGCCGGCGACCGCACGACGAGCGTCACGTCGGCGCCGCGGCGATAGCCGTCGAGGGCGGCCTTCGCGGCCGAGTTGCGCGCGCCGATCACCGCGACGCGTTGGCCGACGAACCGGTACGGCTCGCCGTAGTAGTGAAACACCTTGGGCAGCTCTTCGCCCGGCACGTTCAACAGGTTCGGCAGGTCGAAGAAGCCGATGGCGATGACGACAGCGCGGGCCGCGTGCTCGCCCGCCGTCGTGACGACGGTGAACGCGCCCCGCTCGCCGCGCACGTCGAGGACGCGCTCGTAGAGCCGGAGGTCGAGCCGTTCGCGGGCCGCCACCGACCGGTAGTATTCGAGCGCGTCCTCGCGCGACGGCTTGTACTGCGCGACCGGAAAGGGATGGCCGCCAATCTCGATCAGATCCGGCGTCGAAAAGAACTCCATCCGCGGCGGATAGCCGAGGATCGAATTCACGAGCGCGCCCTTGTCGATGACCCGGCACGTCAGGTGCTTCCGCTGAGCTTCGATCGCGCACGCCAGCCCGACCGGGCCGGCCCCGATGACGACAACGTCCTGCACGTGTCCGGTTGTATCACGCATGGGCATCGGGTTATCGAACATCGGGATATCGGGGCATCGGCATCGGGGCAGCGGGGCATCGCGCATCGGGACGTCGGACCACCGTGTGCCGGCGGTCGAATTGCGTGTTGCAGGTTTTGCGATCGGCGCTGGTGTGACGTTGGCGTTGCGGTGGACTGCGCCGTGGCACGAGACGTGCCCCCACTACGGCATGACACATTCCGAGCTGTGCCAACGGCACGAAGGCGTTTGCGGTGGCGACCGCGCGGCTCGGCATCTTGCTAGGCACCGGACCGCCGCTCAAGAACGCCGCCGCGCAGTTGACGAGTCCGTCGCTGCCAACCACCGCGCGGCCGGACTCGCGAGATTTCGACGTGAGTTCGTCGCGAAGCTAGGCGTCGTGATCGAAGAGGCCGACGAGTGCACATTCTGGCTCGAGTACATTCAGGACCTCCACACTCCGCGCGCGCTCCCTGGAATCGCGTCACTCATGGACGAGAGCCGACAGCTCGTCCGCATCTTCACCGCATCGCGCAACACCGCGAAGGCACGCTGTTGATGGCCGCTGGCCAGATGGCCGATGTCCCGATGCCCAACGTCCCGATGCTTTAGAATCTGCCCATGCTGACCGTCACCAAGGACCTGATGCTGCCGACGACGATCACGGGCTCGTGGCCGCGCCCGCGGTGGTTCGACGTGAGCATGTGGGGCAAGCCGCTCGACACGTGCATGATGGACGTGCACTACCGCGAGAAGTTCGGCGACGCGCTCACCGTCGTCATCGGCGACGAAGAGCGTGCCGGCCTCGACATCGTCACGCACGGCGACCTGCATTGCGACGATGACATGGCCGGGCGGTCGTGGCATCACTATCCGATTCAGCGCTGGGCAGGGTTCGAAGGCGATTACCTCCAGTCCGAGGAGACGCGATCGCCCTGGCTTCGGTATCCGCCGGGCACGCTGCTCAACGAGATCTACACGGGCTGGCGCTGGCCGCGCGTCGTCGACGAGATCCAGCACCGGCCGCTCGACTACCCGAAGATCTGGCGCATGGCGCAGGTCCGCGCCAGCCGGCCGGTGAAGTTCGGCACCTGCTGCTCGCAGGTGATGGGGCTGTTCCTCGACGTCCACACCGACAAGTACACGGACCATCGGCAGGTCATCTGGGACATGGCCGAAGCGATGAACAAGGAGCTGCTCGCGCTGCGCGACGCGGGCTGCCGGCTCATCCAGATCGAGGAGCCGACGCTGCACTTCTGGGCGAACACCTACGGCGCCGACAGCGACGAGGTGAAGTTCATGGTCGACGCCTACAACCGCGAGGTCCAGGGGCTCGACGACGTGGAGCTGTGGGTGCACACGTGCTGGGGCAACCCGAACATGCAGCGCGTGATCGAGAACGACAGCTACAAGGCGTCGTTCGACAAGTATCTCGGCGAGATGCGCGCGGACGTGTGGACCGTGGAGATGACGGACCGGAACTTCCGCGAGATCGAGCTGTTCGGGGCGATGAAGGGCCGGCTGCCGAAGAAGATCGCGGTCGGCGTCTGCAGCCACCGAACGCTGCAGGTGGATCGGCCGGAGGACATCGCCGCGCGCATCCGCAAGGCGCTCGAGCACATCGCCCCCGAGCAGCTCATCGTCTCGAGCGACTGCGGGTTCGGCCGCCAGGGCTGCAACCGCGACATCGCGTTCTTCAAGACGACGGCCATCGCCCAAGGGGCGAACATCGTCCGCCGCGAGCTGGGCCTGCCGGAGTCGCCGATTCCGGCGGCGAATCCGACGCTGCAGACGGACATCGTGCCCAAGAACGCCGACCGGTGAAACGGGATGACGGGAGCGGCCTCGCCCGACGTGCGCGACGGACGCCGCAGGAAGGTGATCATCTCCTGCGCGCTGACGGGCGGGATCCACACGCCGACGATGTCGCCGGCGCTTCCCTTCCATCCCGACGATCTGGCGCGCCAGGGCGTCGACGCGGCTGGAGCCGGCGCCGCGATCCTGCACGTGCACGCGCGCGATCCGCGCGACGGGCGACCGTCTCCCGACCCCGCGCACTTCCGCGCCTATCTCTCCCGCATCAAGGAACGCTCCGACGTGGTGATGAACGTCACGACGGGCGGCGGCCTGAACATGACGGTCGACGAGCGCCTGGCGGCTCCGGTGGCGCTGCGCCCGGAGATGTGCTCGCTCAACATGGGCAGCATCAACTTCGGCATCTTCCCGCTGGCCAACCGGTACAGCTCGTGGCGGTTCGACTGGGAGGAGCCGTACCTGCGCGCGACCGAAGACTTCGTGTTCAAGAACACGTTCCGCGACATCGCGAGGATCCTGACCGTGCTCGGCGACGAGCACGGGTGCCGCTTCGAACACGAGTGCTACGACGTCGGGCACCTCTACAACCTGGCGCACTTCGTCGAACGGCAGCGGGTGAAACCGCCCTTCTTCGTCCAGATGATCTTCGGCGTGCTGGGCGGCATCGCCCCTGACCCGGCCAACCTGATGTTCATGAAGGACACAGCCGACCGGTTGTTCGGCGCCGACTACCTCTGGTCCGTGCTGGCGGCCGGCCGCTTCCAGATGCCCTTCGCCACGCAGTCGGTGCTGCTGGGCGGATCGGTCCGCGTCGGGCTCGAGGACTCGCTGTACATCGCTCCCGGGAAACTGGCGGCGTCGAACGCGGAGCAGGTCGCGAAGATCCGGGGCATCGTGGAAGCGCTCGGGTACGAGATCGCGACGCCCGCCGACGTGCGCCGCTGGCTCGGCCTGAAAGGCGCCGACGCCGTCGCCTTCTGAGAGAACCTGCCCAGCCGTACACCGTCGCCGTCGTCGTGAATCGGTGACGGCTCAGCGCGTCTCGATCCATTTGACGCCTAGAACAGCTCCTGTCAGACGATGTCAGGCGATTCCGGCGCGATCGCAGCGTCCGTGTCTGAAGTAGTCAGACCGCGTGCTGAAGATTCGCCGGCCGGCGGGCGGACACTTGTGTGCAGCACGAGCGATGGCCGGCCCGCAGAACTCCTTCGATCGTCCGCACGTTTTCGCGCGAACGTCGAGCAACCGAACGTCGTCCCGGCCGGCCGCGTTCGTCGCCACCACCGCGTGGCTGCGGTCGAGGGTTTCCACGGCGCTGCCGGCACGCACGACCGCGGTGCCGTCTTGCCCGGCGCGCCGCACGCTGGCGAGCTTCGTGGCCATCGGCCCGGATGCTGAGCGCGCGCGTGGTCAGAGCGCGTGGTCAGAGGAAGACCACGGCGTCCTCCGCACGCAGCGCCGCCGCGCCATGCACACACTCCGTCTCCAGAGGTAGTCGCACATGAAGAGTCTCCCCATCTGTCTATTGCTCTGCGTCCTGTCCAGCGCCGTTGCACCGGCCCATCTGGCCGGCGCCTCACCGTCATCGGCGGCGTCGATGCAGCGGAAGACCTCGAAGCTGAAGGGCACGATCAAGAGCGTCGGCGCGGAATCCGCGGTGATCGTCCCGGCGGACAACAAGCAGACCGAGATCACGTTCCGTCTCACGTCGAGCACCGAGAAGACGGGATCGCTCTCGAGCGGCGACGCCGTCGAGGTCGAGTACTACTTCGAGCAGGGCCAACGGGTGGCGACCGCCCTGGCCGGCAAGGCGAGCGCACGATAGGACTGGCGGCCGGCGCAGCACCGTGCGCTCATGGAGCCGACGATTCGAGCATCCAGAGCTGGCCGGTCGATTCCGTGATGGGCAGCAGCAGCCGCGTGCTGGTCAGAGCGATGTCCATGTTCCGCGCGTCGCCCGAGATGGTTCGCTCGTCGCTCGTGAACGCGGTCACCGGGAAGGGATCGCCCGATGGCAGGCCCGCCGTGCCGTCGAAACGACGTCCCCAGAGGTTCCGGAAGCCGCCGTTGCGGTCCGACACGTAGTAGACCGTCCTGCCATCCGGCGACCAGCGAGGTTTGTCGTCGAAGCTGCCACCGGAGCTGATCGCTACCCAGGTGCCGCCGGACGCGGGCATGACGTACAACGACGACGTTCCCTGAGGGCGCCGATCCAGCGCCTGAAAGAGAATCCAGCGGTGATCGGGCGAGAAGTGCGCGTTGCGGAGCTCTCGCACGGGATCGGCGGCCAGCACCGTCACGGCGACCGCCTTGGCATCGGCCGAGAGGCGCGCGGCGCAGAGCTTGACGGGATCGCCGGCTTGCTGCTGGCACGCGCCGAGGATGGTACGGCCGTCCGCCGCCAGGTCGCTCGGCACGAAGTACTGCTGATCGTCGAGCGGCACGACGCGCACCGCCTTCGATGCCGGCGACACTTGGATCAGCTCCACCTTCGCCGAGCCGCCTTCCGGCGCGGTCCACCGCCGCGACAGGACCACGTGCCGATCGTCGGCAGACCACCTCGGCTTGCTGAACGTCCCTCCCGTCCCCTTGAAGAGCAACGTATCGGCGCCCTGGTCCAGCCGCCGCGTCCAGACTTCGTGCTGATCGCCCCGCACGATGCTGTAGGCGATCTCCTTCCCGTCGTTCGAAGCGTCCGCATTCAGCTCGCCGGGAACGCCGGACGTGAGCGGGGTGCCTCCGTCGAGCAGCCGGCCGACCGCCGGATCGAACCGGAACGCCCACATCCGAGATCGCGACGTGCGCGTGGTGAACATGAGGCGGCCGTCACGAGCCACGGCCATGTTCACGTCGGCGCCGACCCCGATGGTCACACGCTCGGGTCCGCCAGTCGCTTCGTTCGTCGCCGGGTCGATCGGGATCCGCCAGATGTTCGCGACCCCTCCGGTCGTGCCTTCGAGGTAGATGGCGTTGCCCGGCGGCGCCCATCGGAAGCGTCCGAACTCGACGCGCTGCCTGCGCAGCGCATCTTGGAACGCCTGCTGGTGGAGCGACATCACTGGCGTGCCCTCGAAGGGCGGTGCCGTCGCGAGCACGAATCCGACATCGTCGCGGCCCAGGATGGACAGCCGCCCGTCCGGATGCCATGCAGCGCCCACGGGTTCGACGAGCTTGGTGATGTCGGGCCGGGCGGGCCTCGGCGGCTGGCCATCGAGGCCCACGATGAAGAGGCTCACCGGCCCGACCGAAGGGCCGCCCGGCCGCGAGCTGAACAGGATGACGGCGCCGTCCGGCGACCACTGCGGCGCGTATCCGAACGTGGCGATCCGCCGCTCGGACGATCCGCCGACGTCGGTAACGTAGATCCCTCCGCCGTCCCGGCTCGAGCGATACGCGAGCTGCTTGCCGTCGGGTGACCACGAGGGCGTCGACTCGGCCCACGGAGTACTGGATGCCTGTACGAGGCTGCCGTCGTCGAGCCGCTTGATCCAGAGATCGGGATTCCCCGAGCGATCCGATACGAACACCACGGCCTGCCCGGTCGGCGACCAGGCCGGTTGCCTCGAGAACCCTGGATCGAACGTGATCTGCGTGAGCACGGGAGGCGACGCGGCGGCGCGCGAGGCAGTCGTGCGCGGGCCGAAGACGAGCAGGGCGAGGACGAGGCCGACGATCGCGAGCAGGCCGGCGGCCAATCCGTAGCGGCGGACCGGCGGCGGCGCCGACGCCGGAAGGCTCGCCGCGGCTGGCTCGCGCTGGTCCTCTACGACGTCTGGCGCGTCGGGTCGCGCTTCGGCGGCTGGTTCCGCCTGCAGCGCCTCGGACCACTCGCTGACGTCCGCCACGAACCGATAGCCCTCGTTCGGCAACGTGACGATGTAGCGGTGCTCGTCGGGCCGCTCGTCGAGCGCCTTCCGGACGCGAGAGATCTGCCGGAACAGGTTGTTCTCCTCGACGATCCGATCTCCCCACACCAGTTCCAGCAGCTCGTCCTTCGGCACGATCCGATCGCGGCGGGCGACGAGCACCAACAGCACGTCCAGCGTCTTCGACGTGACGGGCACGGGCTGGCCGTCGCGAAGCAGCCGGCGCTTCACCCGGTCGAGCACGAACGGGCCGAAGGCATAGCCGCGGGGTTCCGATGGGACGGCTGGAGGCACAGAGCGTCTTACGGACGTGCCGGCAGGAACATTTACAGAAGGCTCCCGCCTTCTCCGGAATACAGGGGGAGGCGTGTCAGAAGATGTCAAGGCGTTCCGGCGCGATCCGAGGCTGCGACGTCCCTTCAGGTCAGCCGGCGTGCTGAACGTGCAGTCATCCGCTCCCAGACAATCGGTCGAAGCGATGATGCCACCGAAGCGCCGGCAGCCGGCCAAGGCGGCGTTCGATGTCACGCCGATCGGCGCACGGTGCCCGAAGTGCGGCTCGCGACGGATTCAGTGGCTCGAGGACATGAGCACCGACTCGTCCATCGATTTCTACCGATGCCGGCGCTGCGACGAGCGCTGGTCGATCCGGCGTGACGGCAGCCAGAGCTGAGTGCCACGGCGATCCGCCTGACCGGCCGATCCAGGTCTCGCGAAACATCCTCGACCGCGCGACCACGTCACGCTCGACGCCACGCGCCACCGCCAGGCCTTTCCGAGACAGTCTCGCCGCCCTCGGCTCGGTGGCGGTCCAACGAGCATAGCCCAGATCGAGCGCCGGCCGGTACCGCTTCGCCAGGAAAGGATCCCGTGGAGGAAGACGCGCGAGTCCTCGAGCGTCTCGACCTAGCTGTGACGGTAGACGTCCCAGCCGAGGTACTGCTCGAACGCCTCGACGAGCACGCCGGCCGAATGCGAACCGTTCATGGCGGCGTGATGCTCGAAGCCGCGGCGGCAGATCACGCGCATGAGCTTCTGCAGATCCGGCACCTCGACCACGGCCCGGTTGCCGAACGTCTTCAGCTCGTCGTCGGTGAATCGACCCTCACCGACGTAGGCCATGATCCGGCCGTGGCGATCGTCGGTCGATATCCGTCCGAAGGTGACCGGGCCGCTCGGCGTCCGGCCGGCGAGCGCGCCGTACGTGTTGGCTTCGCCCAGGATGGACCCGAGGATCGGCGCCGTGCCGATCTCGATGTCCGGCAGGAATGCCTTCGCCCAGTTGCCGCAATGAAAGAAAACGCACTTGTTCGGGTCGTTCCCGTAGTTGTTGTTCCAGTCCACGAGCGCGCTCGGCCTGCCCGACGCCAGTTGCAGCGCGTACATCGCGACCGTGCCGGCCACGTCCACCTCGCACGCGCTCGGCATGAGCTTCTCGCTCATCATGCTCATGATCGTGCAGCAGTTCACGCCGTAGTTCTTCTGCAGGGAGCTCCAGCACTGGATGGCCGACGCGTCGAGGTCGAGCGCCGTCATCCAGTCGAGCACGACGATGCCGAACTTGGCCATGAGGACGAGGGAGGGATTGGGCACCCCGGGCGCGGCCGCGTAGCCCTGGATCTCCGCCAGCTTCTGGCGCACGCGCGGGTCGTCGTCGGCGATCCGGCGGGCGCCTTCGAGCACTTCGGAGAGGTCGAGCGTGCTGACGCTGACGCCGGTGGCCTCGAGCAGCTTCTCGCTGTAGCGGGTCGTGTTGAAGGCGTTGGGCCGGGCGCCGATCGCGCCGATCCGCGCACGTCGCAGGCCGCCGACGACGCGGCATACGCCGAGGAACTCGAGGAGCTCCCGCCGGAACTCGTCCGACGAGATGCCGACGGTGTGCGACGCGGTGAGGCTGTACGGTATGCCGTACTGCCGGAGGTTGTTGCAGACGGAGATCTTTCCGCAGAAGGCGTCGCGGCGGCGCGCCACGTGCAATTGCTGCAGATCGTCCGGATAGGCCTGGACGAGCACCGGAACGTCGAGCGCCGCGAGCTTCAGGGCATCCGCCACCCCTTTCTCGTCGCCGAAGTTCGGCAGGCAGACGAGCACGCCCTCGATGCGGCTGCGGTGGCGGCTGAAGAGATCGGCGCACGCCCTGGCGTGCTGCCAGGTCTCGACGGCGCCGAGCTTCGACGCCTGCTCGTCGAGCAGCACGGCGTCGACGTCGAGCGAGGCGAAGAGCGCGAGCAGGTCGCGGCGAGCCTCGCTCACGAGCTGGTCCGGAAAGAAGTCGCGGTTGCCGATGACGATGCCGAGCGTCGCGCGGGCCATGAGGCGTCCCCTACTTGCGGCCGAAGACGCCGAACGCGTCGGCGTTGGCGGGCGTCACGAGCTCGCAGTCGATCGACTGCTTCTCGGGCTGGCCGGTCGAACCGGTCGTGACGAGCTGATGCGCCTGCTCCACGGCGAGCCGCGCGATGAGCGCGGCCGGCTGGAGCACGGTCGCCTTGATCTTTCCAGCCTTGATCGACGCGATCGCGTCGGGGCTGCCGTCGAATCCGACCACGATCACGCGGCCGAGCCCGGCGGCCTCGAGGGCCGCCATCGCGCCGAGCGCCATCGTGTCGTTGCCGGCGATGACGCCCTTGAGCCCGCGGTTGCCCTGGATGAGCGTCTCCATCTTCTGGAACGCCTCGCGCTGGTCCCAGTTCGCGCTCTGCCGTCCAGCCAGCGTGAGCCCGGGGAACTTGTCGATGACGTCGTGGAAGCCGCGGCTCCGGATGCCGGCGTTCGTGTCGGACTCCTTTCCGACGAGCTCGACGTACGTGCCGGACTCGCCCATCAGCCGGACGAACTCTTCGGCGGCGAGCGTCGCGCCCTGATAGTTGTTGGAGACGATCTGCGCCGCCGCCACCCCCGTCGCGTTGATCTCGCGGTCGATCAGGATGCTCGGGATGTTGTGCTGCTTGGCCTTCGCGACGGCTGCGATCGAGGCGTCGGCGCCCGCGTTGTCGAGCACGATCGCCGAGACGCCGCGCGAGATCGCCACGTCGATGAGCTGATCCTGCTTGTTCGCGTCGTCGTCGTGCGAGTTGACGAGCACGTCGTAGCCGAGCTCACGCGCCCGGGCCGAGGCCGCGTCCGCCTCGGCCTTGAAGAAGGGGTTGTCGTGGGAGGGGGTGATGATCGCGATGCGTTTCGGTCCGGCGGACGTCCCACCGGGGCCGCCGTTCGCGGTGCAGGATGCCGTGAACATCAGCAAGGGGAGCGTGACGGCGAGCGCGTGTGCACTGTGTCTCATGACGTTGACCTCTTCTGGAATTGATCGAGGATCACGGCCAGCACGATCACCAGGCCCTTGATCACCATCTGCCAGAACTCCGACACGCCGAGCAGCACGAGGCCGTCGGCCAGGACCCCGATGACGAAGGCGCCGATGAGCGTGCCGGTAATCGTGCCGCGGCCGCCCATCAGCGACGTGCCGCCGAGCACGACGGCCGCGATCGCGTTCAGCTCGAACGTCTCGCCGGTCGCCGGATGCGACGCGCCGAGCTGGGCCGCGATGATCAACCCGACGAGCGCGGCCGTGAATCCGGAAATCACGTACACGCCGAGCTTGACTTGCGGCACGCGCACGCCGGCGAGCAGCGCGGCGCGCTCGTTGCCGCCGATCGCGTACACCTGCCGGCCGAACGGCGTCCGCACGGCGAGGACGGTGCCGGCCGCCGCGAGGATCGCCATGAGCCAGATGGGCACCGGCAGCCCGGCGACGATGCCGGTGCCGATGAGCGGGAAGCCCGTGTTGCCGAACGCCGCAACGCCCCCGAGGCTCGGAAACGTCGCGCCGCCCGACACGAGCATCGCGAGCCCTCGTGCGACGTACAACATGCCGAGCGTCGCGATGAACGGCGCGACGCGAAGACGCGCGACGAGCGCGCCGTTCACCGCGCCAAGCCCCATGCCGGCGGCGAGCGCGACCGCGACCACCAGCCAGGCGTGGAAGTAGACGGTCACGCCCGCGGTCTCGATCGTGAGCCCGCGGTTCAGCAGATAGCCGGCCACCATGCCGCACAGGCCCGCGATCGCGCCGACCGACAGGTCGATGCCGCCGCTGAGGATCACGAACGTCATGCCGATGGCGAGGATGGCGTTGATCGCAACGTGCTTGACGAGAATCGACAGGTTCCCGCTCGTCAGGAACTCCGGCGAGAGGGCGGAGAACACGACGACGAGCGCGATGAGGGCGACGAGGGCCCGCAGGCGAATCAGCAGGTCGGCGACGCGTCGCGCCGCGCGCGCCCGGCTAGACGACGGCATGCGCGCCTCCGTCGTCGCCAGGCATCGCCGAGGCGGCCGAGGCGAGCGCCTCGTCGGTGGCCGCCGCGGCCGCCACGTCGGCGGTGAGCCGGCCCCGCGCCATGACGAGGACCCGCGTGGCACCGGCGCGGACCTCGGCCAGGTCGGACGAGGCGAACACGATCGCGAGGCCGCCGGCGGCGAGCTGCCGCATCGACTCGAAGATCTCGGCCTTCGCGCCCACGTCGACACCGCGCGTCGGCTCGTCCATCAGCAGCACGCGCGGCCGGCTCATCGCAGCGCGCGCGATCACGACCTTCTGCTGGTTGCCGCCGCTCAGCGAGCCCATCGCCGCGGCGGGTCCGGCGGTCTTGATGCGCAGCGTGTCGATGAAGCGCGCGGCGGCGCTCCGCTCTCTGGCCGGCGAGAGGAAGCCGGCCGTTGACAACTGGTCGAGGCTGGACAACGTCATGTTCTGCTCGACCGACAGCGTCGCGACGAAGCCCGACGTCTTCCGGTCTTCCGGCACCATCGTCACGCCCGCCGCGACGCGCTCGCTGACCGAACGCGCATCCATCGACGTGTCGTTCAGCCGGATCTGTCCCGTGGCGTCCGCGTGCACGCCGAGCACGGCCTCGAACAGCTCGGTCCGGCCGGCGCCCATCAAGCCGTAGAGCCCGACGATTTCGCCGGCGGCGACGTCGAACGACACGCCCGCGACCGCGTTCCTGCCCGGCCGCGGCGGCACGCGCACGTCTCTCACCGACAGGAGCGCTTGCCCGGCCGGTTGCACCGGCCGCGCACCCGGCCCGGCCACGGCTCGGCCGGTCATGCGATCGACGAGCCATCTGACGTCGACCTCCTTCGCCGGAGCGTCGCCGACGACCTGGCCGTCGCGAAGCACGGTCACCGCATCGGCAATGCGCAGCAGCTCTTCGAGGCGGTGCGAGATGTAGACGATCGAGACGCCATGGGCGGCGAGATCGCGGATCACGCGAAACAGCACCGGGATCTCGGCGGCGGAGAGGGCCGAGGTCGGCTCGTCCATCATCAGCACACGGACGTCGCGGACGAGCGCGCGGGCGATCTCGACGATCTGCTGCTGCCCGAGCGGCAACGTGCCCAGTCGGGCACGAGGATCGATCGGGTGCGCCAGCGTCTCGAGCACCTGTCGCGTGGCCGCGATCTCGGCCCGCGTGTCGAGCGTCGCCCATCGGGTGCAGCGCTCGCGCCCGACGAACAGGTTCTCCGCCACCGTGAGATCCGGAAAGAGCTGCAGCTCCTGATGAATGATGCCGATGCCGCGATCGAGCGCGTCGCGCGCCGACGCGAAGCGCGTGACCACGCCATCCAGCCACAGTTCGCCCGACGTCGGCTGCTCCACGCCGGCAAGGATGTTGACGAGCGTGGACTTGCCGGCGCCGTTCTCGCCGATCAGGGCGCGCACGCGTCCCCGTTCGAGGCTGAGGCTGACTCGATCGAGCGCGGTCGTCCCTGGAAAGATCTTCGTGACGCTGCGCGCTTCGAGCACCGGCGGCGAAGCGGCCATCACCGGGCGCCTCCGGAAACGCGCAGCGCCACCGGCACGATCTCGATCGGCGCGTCATCGGACGCGGGCATCGCGCCGACGAATGCCACCTCGCGGCCCGCGAGATCGTCCACGTTCACCGCACCGAGCACTTCCGCGAGCACCCGCTGATTCAGCGCGTTGGCGACGCCGGCGAACTCGAGCTGGTTCACGAAATCCGTGAAGCGGACGAAGTCGAGCGCGTCGCGGAGCGCCGTCCCGCGCAGGACCGGCCCGATCTGAATCGCAGCCGTGCGTGCGTCCTGTGCCCACGCCAGTCGCAACCGCGCGAGGCCGATGCGCGACGTGCGGTCGATCTGTGCCACCGACGCGACCCCCTTCACGAAGACCGCGCGCCGCGCCTGGCCGCCCGCCGCGGCGGCGCCCGCCTGCCGCTGCACGAAGACCTGGAGATCGATCGCGGAACGCTCGGCGGACGGCAGCACGCGCGAGCTCCAGATTGACTTGACGTAGGCGTCGGCATCGAACGCCTGCGCCGGGATCGTCTGGATCGGCACGACCGTCCAGGGCCGCAGCAACGCGAGCACCGCGGCCACGAAAGCGACGGCGAGACCGATTCGAGCCGCCCGCTGCGCAACCGTGCGGCTCATGCCCTGGCCCGCCGGCGCGGCTTCGCCTCGACCGCGGTCCGCTGGAGCAGCCGCTCCGCCGTTCCTCGATCCGTGATGAGCACGTTGATCCAGCCGCCGGCCAGCGCGCCCCTGATCGCCGCGGTCTTCCGCTTGCCGCCTGCGATCCCGACGACGCGCCGCACCTGCTTGAGCTCGGTCAGCTCCATGCTGATGACGCGGTCGTTGAGCGGTGTCGGCACGGGCACGCCGGCCGCGTCGAAGAAGCGCAGGCAGATGTCGCCGACGGCGCCACGCGCGCTGAGCGACTTCAGCTCGTGCGGCGAGAACACGTTGCCGCTCGCGGCGAGCAGCTTCGACGGCTCGACGGCGCCGATGCCGACGAGCGCGAGCGTGACGGACTTGAAGAGCGCGGTCGCCTCCTGCACGTACCGGTCGCGAAGCATGACGCGCTTCGCCTCGGCCGACCCGACGGCGCCGGGCGCCGGAAGCAGTGTTGCCGTCCCCGAGACGAGATTCGCCAGCCGCCTGGTCAGATGCGTTGCGTGTACCTCCGCGCCGGGGTTTCCGATGCCGCCGAGGATCTGCACGACCCTGGCGCCGGCCGCGCGTGGATTGGGGTGCATCGCCTCGACCATCGCCAGCAGCGACGCGCTCCACGACGAGATGCCCACGACGTCCTTCGGCTTGAGCGTCGTCTCCAGATAGAAGGCGGCCGCGGCGCCGAGGTCGCGCGCGATCTGATCCTCGGCGTCGATCGCGTCCACGACGATCGCTTCGCGCAGCCCGAAAGCGGACTGCAGCTCATCCTCGAGCGCGGGGTGCAGCCCGGACGGCATGCTGAGCGTGACGCGGACGATGCCCTCTTTCTCGGCGCGCTGCAGCAGCCGCGACACGGTGGACTGGTGGACGTTCAGGCGCTCGGTGATCTCGGACTGCCGCAGGCCCGCGCCGTAGTAGAGGCGCGCGACCTTCGCGAGCAGGCGCAGTTCGTCGATGCGGGCCACCGTCACCCTCGTGTGCCGCCGCCGGCGCGGCTCCGCGCCCGCTCGACGGCGTCGACCCAGCCGGCGTACCGCGCCTCGCGCTCGCGCGTTCCCATGGCCGGCTCGAACCGATCGCGCTGGCGAGGCAGGCACGCCAGCGCATCGAGCGAGGGCCAGATCGCCTCGGCGAGCCCTGCCAGCCACGCAGCGCCGACCGCGGCCAGATCGGCCGACGCGTTCCGGACGACCGGGCAGCCGAGCACGTCGGCCTGCCACTGCATCAGCGCGTCGTTGCGGCTGGCGCCGCCGTCGGCCAGCAGCGCGATCGGCGCGAGCCCGGCGTCGGATCGCATCGCGTCGAAGACGTCGCGTACCTGGAAGGCGATGGATTCGAGCGTCGCCCGCGCGACGTGCGCCGCCGTGGTGCCGCGCGTGAGCCCAGCGATCAGGCCGCGCGCCCGATCGTCCCAGTACGGCGCCCCGAGGCCGGCGAACGCCGGCACGACGTACACGCCGCCGGCATCCTCGACGGTCGCAGCGAGATCGGCGACCGCTGATGCCGGATTCGGCAGGCCGAGAAACTGCCCGAGCCAGTCGATCGCGCCGCCCGTCATCGTGATGTTGCCCTCGAGCGCGTACGCCGTGCCGTCAGGGAGCGCCCAGGCAACGGTCGCCGACAGGCCGTGGCGCGACCGAACCGGCGCCGGCGTGACGGTCATCAACGACGTTCCGGTCCCGTACGTCGCTTTCACCAGGCCTGGCTCGAACGCTCCCTGGCCGAACAGCGCGGCGTGCGAATCGCCGATCAGGCTCGCAATCGGCAGCCCGTCCGGCAGGGACCGCATGCGTCGCGTGATGCCGAACCGGCCGCTCGACGGCCGCACGTCGGGCAGCGCCCGGCGCGGGATGCCGAACAGCGCGAGCAGGTCGTCGTCCCATTCGCCGCGCCGCACGTCGAGCAACTGCGTGCGCGAGGCGTTCGTCGCGTCGCACGCGTGCACGGTGCCGCCCGTCAGATTCCAGAGGACCCAACTGTCGATGGTGCCGGCGCACAGCTCGCCCGCCGCAGCGCGCGCGTGGCCGTTCGGGATGGCATCGAGCAGCCAGCGGATCTTCGACGCGGAGAACAGCGGGTCGATCGTCAGGCCGGTCTTCGCCTCGATCGCCTCCTGCAGACCGCGGCGTCGCAGCTCGTCGCAAAAGCCTGACGTCCGGCGACACTGCCAGACGATGCAAGGGCCGGCGGGCCGGCCGGTGTCGCGCGCCCAGACCAGCACGGACTCGCGCTGGTTGGCGACGCCGACGACATCGGGACGCGCCGGAGCATCGCCAAGACACGCCTCGATCGCGTCCTCGACGCTCTGCCAGATCGCCGCGCCGTCCTGCTCGACCCAGCCGGGCTGCGGAAACGAGATCGCCACCGGCCTCGACGCGCGCGCGACGACGCGCCCTTCGTCGTCGATCAGCAGGGCTTTCGTGTTCGTCGTGCCCTGGTCGATGGCGAGGACGTGCGCCGGCATCGGATCACGCCCTCACGCGCGCACGAGCGAGCGGGCCGCCTCGCGGATGCCGGCCGCGTCGAGCCCGAAATGCTGCAGGAGGAAAGCCGGCGAGCCGGTCGGCGCGAACACCCCTGGGACGCCGAGCATCCGCATGCGCGTCGGGTGCGACTCGACGACGACCTCCGCGACGGCGCTGCCAAGGCCACCGTGGACCGTGTGTTCTTCGACGGTCACGATCGGACCGCGCCGCGCCGCGTCCACGACGCGCTCGCGATCGATCGGCCGGATCGTCGACAGATTCAGGACCGCCGCGCTGATGCCTTCGCGATCCAGCAGCGCCGCGGCCTCGAGCGCCTCGGTCACGGTGACGCCGGCAGCGACGATCGTCAGATCCGTCCCGTCGCGAAGCAGGATCGATCGGCCGATCTCGAACGAATGGCGCTCGTCGCAGACCACCGGTACCGGCATCCGGCTGAGACGCAGGAACACCGGACCGTCGAACGCGGCCGCCGCCTGGACGGCAGCGGCGGTCTCGATCGGATCCGATGGCACGACGACCGTCATGTGGGCGATGGCTCGCGTCCAGGCGAGGTCTTCGATCGAATGATGCGTCGGACCGAGCTCGCCGTACGCCATGCCGCTCGAGAGGCCGCAGAGCTTCACGTTGTGCCGGCTGTAGGCGAGGTCGGCCTTGATCTGCTCGAGCGCCCGGCCGGTCAGGAAGCACGACGCGCCGCACGCGAACGGAATCCTGCCGGCGCTGGCCAGACCCGCGCTGACGCCCACGAGGTTCTGCTCGGCGATGCCGACGTTGATCAGGCGGTCGGGAAAGCGCGCTCTGAATGCCGTGAGGTTCGACGATCCGACGGAGTCGTTGCACACGGCGACGACCCGGCTGTCGCGCTCCGCCAACGCGACCAGCGTCTCGGCGAACGCGCGCCGGCAATCGTGGCGCGCCGTCACGGACGTCTCTCGGCCAGCTCGACCAAGGCCAGCGCGAGCTCTGCATCCGTGGGGACGCGATGATGCCACTCGGCGCGGTTCTCGATGAACGACACGCCGCGCCCCTTTCGCGTGCGCGCGATGACGGCGGTCGGCCGGCCGCGCTCGAGCGGTAGCCGCTCGAAGACGTCGATGAGGGCGGCGACGTCGTGGCCGTCGACCTCGGCGACCGCGAACCCGAAGGCGCGCCATCGATCGGCGAGCGGCTCCAGGCCGATCGTGCGCTCCGTGAAGTCCCCCTGCTGCAGGCCGTTCCGGTCGACGATGACGGTCAGCCGATCGAGCTCGAACTGAGCGGCGGCCATCGCGGCCTCCCAGTTGCTGCCCTCCTGCAGCTCGCCGTCGCCGGTGAGCACGAACGTCCTCCAGGTCTCACCGGCCAGCCGGGCGCCGAGGGCGGCGCCGACGGCGATTGGCAATCCGTGCCCGAGCGGTCCGGTGTTGGCTTCGACGCCCGGCACCTTGTTCCGGTCCGGGTGCCCGTTCAACCGGGAGAGCGGCTGCATGTAGGACGCGAGCCACTCGGCGGGAAAGAACGCGGCCTCGGCCAGCGTCGCGTAGAGCGCCGCCGACGCGTGCCCCTTGCTCAGGATGAACCGGTCGCGCGCCGGGTGCGACGGCTGAGCGGGATCGATGGACAGGACGCGGAAGTACAACGTGGCCAGGATGTCGGCCGCCGACAAGTCGCCGCCGGGATGGCCCATCTTGGCGGCGTGCACCATCTGCAGGCTCGTGGCCCTGATGCGCCGGGCCCGCTCGGCGATCGCGGCGGCCGTCGCGGGCCTCGTCATCGCGGCGCGGCCGCTCGCCGGCACGGCCGCGTGCCGTGTGGCTGCATAAACATGCAGCTCTTGTTTTCGATGCGCACGCGGACGATGCTAGCCAGACTCATGAGCCCGTGTCAACGTGGACTGCTCGCCGCTCTCCTCCTGCCGGTCGCCGCCGTCGCCTGTCTCGCCGCGGCCGGAGGTGACGCGGCCCAGGCCGGCGACACCCGTCTCCGCCCACGGACGATCGTCACGACCGACCCGGAACTGGACGACTCGAACTCCCTCGTCCGCTTCCTGCTCTACTCGTCGGAGGTCGAGACCGAAGGGCTCGTCTACGCGAGCAGCCAGTTCCACTGGCGCGGCGACGGCAAGGGCACGCGCTTCTCGGTGCCGAACCGCGAGTACTTCCGCGGTGGCCTGAAGCTGTGCCCCTGCACGTCCTGGCGATGGAAGCCGGGCGAGCGCTACATCGACGACGCCGTGGAGATCTACGCGACGGTCTACCCCAACCTGCGCGTCCACGATCCGCACTACCCGTCGCCGGAATACCTGCGGTCGCGCATCCGGGAAGGCAACGTCGAGTTCGAAGGCGACATCTCGAAGGACACGCCGGGCTCGGATCTGATCAAAGACGTGCTGCTCGACGACGAGCGCGGCCCGGTGTACCTCCTGGCATGGGGAGGCCAGAGCACGATTGCACGCGCGCTCGAGTCGATCGTGCTCCAGTACGAGGGCTCACCCGCGTGGCCGGCCGTTCGCGACAAAGTCTCCCGCAAGGCGATCATCCAGGCCTTCGGCGACCAGGACGGCACGAACGCCTCGTACATCAAAGCCAAATGGCCGAGCATCGAGTTCCGGCAGATGTCCACGGCGACCTGGGGTTACGGGGCGCGCGGCGTCGTGCGTCCGGAGTTCGCGCAGTACCTGAGCGCTGCCTGGACGCGCGAGCACGTGTCGAGCGTCGGACCGTTCGGCGCGTTCTACCGCGTGTGGCGCGACGGCAAGCAGATGGTGCCGGACGATGTGTTCGACTACTTCGGCCTCGATCTTCCCGTGGAGGAGTTGCGCGCGAAGGGCTATCAGGTGTGGACGCCGCCGCAGGAGAAGGGCGCGTGGATCTCCGAAGGCGACACGTCGACCTTCATGAACCTGGTCGACAACGGCCTGCGGGCGCACGAGGACGCCAGCTACGGCGGCTGGGGCGGACGGAACGCGCCCGACACGGACGCGAGCGGCGCCTCACCGCGCGACTACGCGGCGCGGTGGTTCGAGCTCGCGCAGCGCGACTTCGCCGCCCGGCTGAAATGGACCGTGACGCCGGCGTTCGCGGGCGCGAACCACGAACCCGTCGTGTCGGTGACGACCGGGCTGAGCGTCACGGCCGCGCCCGGCGCCACCGTGCGGCTCGTCGCAACCGCAAGCGACCCGGACAAGGACGCGCTCACGGTGTCGTGGTGGCAGTACACGGACGCGGATACCTATCCCGGCACGATCGCGTTCTCGAGCACGAATACGCTGACGACGTCCTTCCAGGTGCCGGCGAACGCCACGCCGGGCCAGACCATCCACGCGTTGATTCAAGTGACCGACGACGGCACGCCGGCGCTCACGAGCTTCCAGCGCGTGATCGTGACCGTCGGCGGGGCCTGACACTCGGCTCCGCCTCCGTCAACGTCTGGCCGGAAGCTTTGCGAGCTTGCGTTGCAGCGTCCGACGGTGCAGGCCGAGCATTCGCGCAGCTTCCGACACGTTGCCGCCGCACTCGGCCAGCACCCGGTTGATGTGCTCCCACTCCACGCGATCGAGCGACATGGGCTTCATGTCGTCGACGCGCGCGTCGACGGCCGGCTCGTCGAGGCGGAAGGCGGCGAGGATCTCGTCCACGTCCGCGGGCTTGGTCAAGTAGTGGTGCGCGCCAAGGCGCACGGCCTGGACCGCCGTCGCGACGCTGCCATAGCCGGTCAGCACCACGATGCGTGTGCCGGGATCGGCCGCCTTCAGCATCGGAATCAGCGACAAGCCGCTCTCGGCGCCGATCCGCAGGTCGAGCAGGACGAGCTCGGGGGGTTCTTCACGCGCCAGGCGTTCCGCCTCGCCGGCGGTCGATGCCGTACGGACGTCGAAGCCGCGCGCGGCCAACGCCCGCGCCAGCCGCTCCCGCAGCACGTCGTCGTCTTCGACCACGAGGAGCGAGGCGGATTCAAGCACGAGCGCCCGTCCTCGGCCCGATCACGTCGCGGGGCAGCTCGATTGTGGCCGTCGTGCCGCGCTCCGGTCTCGACGAGAGGATCAGTCGGCCGCCGAGCTGCTCGACGGAGGATCGCGTGACGAACAAGCCGAGGCCCGTGCCCTCGCCCGCCGGCTTGGTCGTGAAGAACGGCTCGCCGGCGCGTCCAAGCTGCTCGGGCGACATGCCGGTGCCGCGATCGATCACGGAAAGCCGAATCAGATCGCCGTCGGCCTTCACGTCGAGCCGAATGTGCTCGCGGTCGCCCGAGGCCTGCGCGGCGTTCCTCAGCAGATTGCCGACCGCGCGGGCGACGACGCGGAGCGGCCAGACGACGCGCACGTCGCCGGCGACGTCCACCATCACGCGCGCACGATCGGCGGCGTTCAGCCGGCCGGTCGCCGCCGCGATCACCTCCGACACGTTGACGGGCTGCGGCGCATCGCCCAGCACCTCACCGCTGCCGCCCGCCATCGAATCGAGGATGTCGCGGCAGCGGCTGGCCTCCAGGCGAATGAGGTTGGCATCGTGCTGCCATTCCGGTGTGCCGCCGCCGTCGACCACGCTCCGTTCGAGCTCGCCCGCCGCGACGACGATCGTCGCGAGCGGCGTGCTCAGCTCGTGGGCCGCGCCGGCCGCGAGCGTCGCCAGGCCGGCTACGCGTGTCGCGCGCGCCGTCTGATCGCGAAGCGCCGCCAGCGCCCGATCGCGGCGCTCGACCGCGATCGCCAGCCGAGCCACCAGGACGGCGACGATGAGCGCCGTGCCGGCGAACGCCACCCACATGCCCTGCATGTGCAGCCGGATCTCCGGGTGCATGGACTGCGCGGCGGCCAACTGCTCCGGCATCGCCACGAACAGCGCCGCGTACGTACCGACCGCCAGCGCCGTCACCGTCCACGTCCACACGGGACCGAGCACCAGCGCCGCGACGACGATCTGCACGAGATAGAAGATGCTCGCGGGATTCAGCACCCCACCGGATCGCCAGATCAGCCAGGACAGCAGCAGGACATCGGCGCAGATCAGCAGGCCTGCCATCGCCGGCAGCGACGGCGCAGGACGGGCCCGCACGCGCCACAGCAGCCAGCCGTTCGACGCCGCGCTCGCCAGCAGCAGCGCGACGGACGGTACGAGCGGCGCCGAGACCTCGAGCGCCCGATGGCCGGCCAGCATCGCGCCCGCGCCGGCGCCGAGCGTCGTCCACCGCACGGTCACGAGCCACGTCAGCGTGACCGGCGGCCTGCTTCCGTCACCCGCCACACCCGCGTCGTTCGCGCCCGCCACGTGTGCCATGCCGACTCTTGCCACAGAGCATACCGGCTTTGCCGCGGCGCCGCGGGCATGCGGCAATTTGCCGCACCACGTCGGCCGCGCGAGCGTGAAATGCTGATGCGGTTATGCGTCTCGTCCGTCCCCTTCTCGTCGCCATCATCCCCTTCCTCCTTTGCCTCGGCGCGGCGGCCACCGCGCGCGGCCAGGAAACGGTCAACTACGGCAGCATCAGTGGGCGCGTGCTCGACGCCTCCGAGGCGGGCATCGCCGGCGCGGACGTCCGCGTTCGCCAGCTCGACACGAACGTGACCTCGACGGCCGTCACGGACGACGTGGGCCGGTTCCGGTTTCCGTATTTGCGCGTCGGCCCCTACGAGATCGCGGTCCGCGCGCGTGGGTTCGCGACCGCGACGCGGCGGCTGGTCCTCAACGTGAGTGGGGCCTTCGACGTACCGTTCGTGCTCGCCGTGGGCGCCATCGAGGACGCCGTCACCGTCACGGCCGATGCGCCCATCATCGAGACGGCCCGCAGCCAGATCGCCGCCACCGTCCCGCGAACCGAGATCACGGCGATGCCGCTCAACGGGCGCAACTTCCTCGACCTGGCGCTGCTCGTGCCGGGCGTCGCACCGCCGAACGTCGGCGGCGGCACCCAGCTCTTCGCCGAGACGTCCGCGGTGCCGGGCGTGAGCCTGTCGGTCAGCGGCCAGCGGAATCTCTCGAACAGCTTCATCGTCGACGGGCTATCGGCCAACGACGATGCGGCCGCACTGAGCGGCATCTCGTTCGGCGTGGACGCGCTGGAGCAGGTGCAGGTGGTCACGTCGGGAGGGCAGGCCGAGCTCGGACGCGCGCTCGGCGGCTACGTCAACGTCGTCACGCGGAGCGGCACGAACGACCTGCGCGCCGAGATGTACACGTTCGTGCGCGACGACGGGCTGACCGCGAAGAACGCGCTCTCGGGCCGCACGCTGCCGATGCACCAGGACCAGGCCGGTGCGACGTTGGGCGGACCGATCGCCCGCAACCGCACGTTCTTCTTCGGCAACGTCGAGGTGCGCCGGCTCGATCAGTCCGGCATCGTGACGATCTCCGCCGCCGACGCCGCCGCCATCAACCGCCGGCTGGCGGACGTCGGATACGGTGGACCAGGAGCCGCGACCGGCGTGTACGCGAACCCGATCGACACGACGCACGGCGTGGCCAGGCTGGATCACCACTTCGCCGACGGCGATCACGTCTTCCTTCGCTACAGCCTCTACGATGCCGCCAGCCGGAATGCTCGCGGCGCCGGCGGCATCAACGCGCCGTCGGCGTCATCTGGCCTCGACAACCTCGACCAGACGATTGCCGCCGGCCACGTTCGATCCCTCTCGGACCGCACCGTGCTCGAAACGCGCGCCCAGTTCGCGCGCAGCGCACTGAGCGCCCCGCCGTCCGACCCGGTGGGACCGGCAGTGAGCATCGCCGGAATCGCCGCGTTCGGCACCTCCTCGGGAAGCCCGACCGGGAGGGTGTCGAACATGATCGAGGTCGTCACCAACCTCTCGCACCAGGCCGGCGCGCATGCGCTGCGCGTCGGGCTGGACCTGCTGCACAACGACGTCACGATCACGTATCCACGGGCGTTTCGCGGCAGCTACTCGTTCTCGTCGCTGGCCAACTTCCTGGCGGGCACCTACAACACGGCGGGATTCACACAGACGTTCGGGGAGACGACCGTTGCGCAGCGCAATCCGAACGTGGGCCTGTACGTGCAGGACGAGTGGCGCGTCCGCGACCGGCTGACGCTCAACGTGGGACTTCGCTACGACCTGCAGTTCCTCGAGACGATCCACGTCGACACCGACAACCTCTCGCCCAGGGTCGGCATCGTGTGGTCGCCGTCCGACTCCGGCCGGTCGGTCCTTCGCGCGAGCTACGGCCGCTTCTACGATCGGATCCCGCTGCGCGCGCTCGCGAACGCGCTGCTCTCGGCCGGCAACACCACGGATCTCACCGCGCTCCGGCAGATCAGCGTCAGCCTGTCGCCGGCGCAGGCTGGCGCGCCGTCGTTCCCGCGCGTGCTCGGCGACGTCGTGCCGACGACGACGCTGGTGAACTTGACGACGATGGACCGGCACATCCGGAACGCGCATGCCGACCAGGCGAGCGTCGAGTTCGAGCGGCAGATCGCCGCCCAGGGCAGCGTCAGCGTCGGCGTCGATTACGTGCGCGGCCGCGAGCTCATCATGCAGATCAACCAGAACGTGCCGGCCTGCACGGCATCGGGGAGCAACAACGGGTGCCGGCCGAATGCCGCCTATGCCAACAACAACCAGTACTCGTCGGCGGGCGCGTCGGACTACAAGGCGCTGCACGTCTCGATCGTCCAGCGGCCGGCCGGCTGGCTCAGCTACCGAGCCGCGTACACGCTGGCAAAGGCGATGAACAACGTCGGCGAGACGTTCTTCGCCTCGCCGATCGATCCGTTCGACCTGTCGAAGGACTGGGGGCGATCGGACAGCGACCGCCGACACACGCTCATGGTTCTTACGACCGCCGCCGTACCGGCGGCGGCGGCCTCGGGCCTCTGGCAGGCCGTCACGCGCGGGTTCCAGGTGAGCGGTGTCGTCCAAGCCTACTCGGCGCTGCCGTTCAACATCACGACCGGCGCCAACACGATCCAGGGCACTCCGGCGCGTCCCGTGGTCGACGGGCGCTTCATCGCGCGCAACGCCGGCACCGGCAGCCCGTTCTCCATGGTGAACATGCGCGTGAGCCGCGCGTTCACGTTCGGCCGGCGCACCACGATCGAAGGGCTGCTCGACATCTTCAACCTGCTCAACCAGCGCAACGACGTGGCACGCATCGGCGTCTTCGGCACGGGCTCCTATCCCTCGAGCCCGGCCGCGAATTTCGGCCAAGTGACCGTCGTGGGCGAACCTCGCTCGCTCCAAGTGGGCTTGCGGGTGCGGTATTGAGCATGTCCCATCGTTCACGGTCGTCTACCGGCGCCGGCATCGCGGCGGCCAGCATCGTCGTCGCGCTCGCGGCCTGTGCGCCGGCGCCGACGCCCGGTCGTTCCGATATCGTGCTCGGCACTCCGAACGCGTCCAACGCCGGCGCGTCGATTGCCGCGAACGGTGCGAGCGTCGTCGTCGTGTGGGCGGCGACGGCCGCCGGAAAGACGAACGCGTTCGCCGCCGCGAGCAGCGACGGCGGGACGACGTTCGCGACGCCGGTACGCGTGAACGACGTGAACGGCGACGTGCGCGTGAGCGGCGAACAGCCGCCGCGCGTCGCGTTCGCCGACGACACGATCGTCGTCGGATGGGCGTCGCGGGCCGATGGGCGAGCGCGCCTGCGGGCCGCGCGGTCCACCGACGGTGGCCGCACCTTCGGCCCGTCTGTGACGGTGCACGACGATGCGCTGTCAGGAGCGCGCGGGTGGCTGTCGCTGGCCGCCGGCACGCACGCCGTCCATGCGGTGTGGCTCGACGGGCGCAACGCGCACGAAGGCGCGGCGGCCGGCGGCGGCCATGCCGCGCACGCCGGCGGCTCGCGGCAGGATCTGTTTCACGCGCGTTGGCAGGATGGCGGCGAGCGCATCGAGACGCGCGTGGCGACGAACGTCTGTTTCTGCTGCAAGACGAGCGTCGCCGTCGCGCCGGACGGCGCGCTCTACGTGGCCTGGCGGCACGTCTATGACGGCAGCATCCGCGACATCGCGGTGGCGCGCTCGACAGACGGCGGCGGAACCTTCGGCGCGCCGGTGCGTGTCAGCCAGGATGGCTGGAAGATCGACGGCTGCCCGGAAGATGGTCCGTCGATCGGCGTCAGCGCCGACGGCGCCGTCCATATCGCCTGGCCGACGTTCGTTCACGACGCCGCCGGCGAGGAAGGGACGGGCCGCAAGGCGGTCTTCTACAGCGTCTCGACGGATCGGGGCGCGACCTTCGCCCCTCGCGTCCGAATCGACGCCGAACCTGGCGCCCGGCACGCTGCGCATCCGCAGATCGCCGTGGCGGGATCTCGCGTCGCGCTGGTCTGGGAAGCGCTCATCGACGACCGCCATGAGGTGCGGACCCGCGACATCGTGAAGCGCGAACGCGATGGGTGGGCTCCGGGCCCGCAGGCGCCGGTCACGCTAACGGAGGACGGCATCTATCCCGCGATCGCGGCGGTGGGAGATGGGTTCGTCGCGGCATGGGCCGCGAGCAGCGCCACCTCACCCGGCATCCACGCTCGTCGATTGCCCCCGCCAACCCGCTGACACGCGTCGCGAGCGACGCCGGCTCTGCAGCCGGCCGAGCGCGTGCGCTATCGGCGACGGCGAGGTGTCGCCGGTGTCCGCTTGGCGCGCCGCGTCTGGGCGGTGCCCGAAGTAACTGTCGTTCGGCGTCGTAGGTATCGCGAAGTTCGTCGCACGGATGTTCGGCGACCCGTGGCGACGGCGTTCCTCGGCTCAGCGTGCGACTCGCAGCGCCCACGCGGCCCTGAAGGCGGCGACGACCGCCCTCGCGAACTCGGGCGTGTTGAGGTGGGTGTCGACCTCGATCACCTCGATGTCCGGATCCAGAAGCTGCTTCAGCTCGTCGACGAAGGCGCGATCGGTGTCGGGCTCGTGGAGCGGTCCGCCCGCCGCACCCAGCGTCGAGAACCCACGCGTCGGCACGAGGAACTTGACGAGCGCGCGGTTCGGATACCGGTTCAGCCTCTCCGCGACGGTGCGCGCGACGAGCTTCATCTCGTCGGCGCTCGTGCGCACCTGCACTCTCGCGGAATCCTGAAGGAACATCTTCCGCTCCGCGAGCCGGCGCGACGTCCAGAGCGGGTCGTTGCCGTCCTTTCTGGAGATCGGCCCAGAGCTGAGGATGTCGAAGCCGCACGGCGCGAGCACGTACGGGATGCCCGCCGTGCCGGCGTTCTCCAGACGATCGGGCCCCGACGGGCGATTGCCGCCGAGGATGTACTCGCCGATGGCCGAGGGCACGAGATCGATCGCGCCGTCGAACAGGCGCTGCCCGACGAGGTGCTCGAAGGCCATGTCGCCGAGTCCTTGCGCATGGAACGACACCAGATCGAACTCGTGCTCGAGCTGCTCCCGCACGTAGTGCGCGCACTGCTCGGCGAACCCGTACTCGGTGATCGCCACGGCCGGTTTCGTCGCCTTGACGGGCCCTTCGTAGCTGTCCACCATGCCGCACACGGCGCCGGCCGCATTGCGCAGGATCGTCCGCAGCATCCCGTTCATGCCGACGGTGTCGACGACGCTGTGCATCACGGTGATGTCGTTGAGGCTGAAGAACTGCGCGTAGTAGTCGGCGTAGCGCGGCAGCGCCGCCGCGCTCGACACCAGCACTTTCGGCAGCCCGAAGGGCAGCGCCTTGAACGCCGGCAGCGAGATCAGCGTGCCGGTCATGCCGGCGACGGCGATGACGCCCTGCAGGCGTCCGGCGCGGTGGAGATCGTCGAGCCTCGCGGCCAGCCCGCGCGCCATCGCGGCCGTCACTTTGTCGCGTTCGCTCGAAAGCCCGGCCCTGATCTCGGCGCTCGTCGTGCCGCCCGCGATCGCCACGTCGTCGCACGTGATGTCGGCGCGCAGCGTCGGCGCGATACCGCCGGTCCCGATGCTGAAATCGACGACGACCGCCTCGTGCCCGCGTTGCTCGAGGTACGTTCGAATGAGCTGCAGCCCGACTTCTCGTTCGTCCAGCATTCCGCACACCGCAATCGCCACGCGTCACCTCGCCGTCGAACCGGTGGATAGCGTACAGCATGCGAGCCGGAGCATCGGTCGACCAGCGTCTGTACGGACGACGGCCGCGGGCCCATCCGGTGAGGAGGAGCTCGCGGCCGCATCGCGCGACGCCGCGCGCAGCTCACTTCGCAGGCTGCGAGACCTTCGCGGCGACGTCCTGCGCCATCTTCAGGTGATCTCGCAACGCCGGCAGCGTCTTCTGCGCCCACGCCTTGACCGCCGCATCGCTGCCCTGCTCGGCCTCGTGCTCGAACAGCCGGATGGCGTCCATGTGGGCCGCGACCTGACCCGACATGTACTCACGATCGAACGCGGCACCCGACAGGCCGCCCAGCTTCTCGGTGGCGCGGCTCTCCGCGGCACGGGCGGCCGGCGCCTCGAGGTTCTGCTGGGCGGCGACGCCCATGAGCGCGCTGTTGAGGCTGGCGTGATCCTGCGCCATGCGCGACGCGAATGCCTTGACGTCCGGATTCGACGCGCGCGTCATCGCGAGCTTGGCCTGGGCCACCTCGGCCGCACCCGCATCGGACGCTTTCGCGACGAACTCGGCGCTCGTCTGCGGCAGGCCGGCGGTCGCCTGCGTCGCGCGCGGCGGCTCTGCCGGCGCTGGCTGTGCTCCGCGCTGCTCGGCTGCGCCGACGGTGATAGCTGCGATGATCGCGCTGGCCGTGAGAAACGTGTGGCGTGCGAGTTTCATGTGTCCTCCATGCGTCCAATGCCGCCTGGGGAGTGGATGCGCGACATCAGTGCACAAGCCGTACCGCGCGGACGCTTATCGGCTCGCCGCCGCGAGGCACGCCACGACACAGTCCGCGGCCACGCAGACGCTCACGGTATCCATGTCTTACGTAGTCGAGTTGACCGCGGCGGTGACGAGGCCGCCTCTGCCGCTCGCCGCGTCTCGCCTTGGGCGCGTCGAGAGATACGCTCCTGGCGCGGTCGGCACCGCGGGAGCGGGAGATCGCGACTCGCGCGCCACTCGGGATGGAACGCTGGACGTTCCCGGCTGGCCGGGTTCGTCGATGCAGCCCGTTTGCGTGGCGGCTCGCGATTTCCACGCCGGAGGTGTGCTCGAGCGGTCCGGCGCTGCTATAGTGCCCGCACCACGTCCATCCGATGAGGCGCCCATGAGCCTGCACCGCCGAGACTTCCTGAAGCGCGGGTCGATCGTCCTGGCTACGCCGTTGTTCTCCGCCGCACCGGCGAGCGCCGCCCGCCAGGCCGACCCGCTCGCGCGGATCGGCATCGCGACCTGGAGCTTCCGGCACCTGCTCGCGGCGGGCCGCAGCCCGAACGCCCCGGCACCCGAACGCGCGGTGATGACGGCGATCGACGCGCCGAAGTTCGTGCGCGAGGAGCTCGGACTTCGCCAGCTCGAGATCATCATCAACCACCTGGACGAGCGGACGATTGCCTATGCCGAACGGGTCCGTTCCGCAGCCGACAAGGTGGGCGTCGCGTTCATCAACTTCCAGCTCGGCGGGCAGATGTCGGCGCCCGATCCGGCCGTGCGCGCGAAGTCGATCGCCGAGATCAAGGAGGGCATGCGGATCGCCGCGGCGCTCGGGGCGCCGACGGTGCGCGCCGACGTGGGCGGCCGGCAGGGCGAGCCGCTGGATCTGAAGATCACGGCCGAGTCCTATCGTGAGCTGGCCGACTTCGGCGCGACGATCGGCGTCATGCCGATGCCAGAGAACCACGGCGGCCATAGCAGCGATCCCGACACGCTCGTGTCGATCATGAAGGCGGTCGATCCGCGCGTCCGGGCCATCGTCGATTGGGGCAACTTCCGGGTCGAGAACCAGGCGCAGCGTCTCGAGTTCACGCGCAAGCTCCTCCCGCACGCTGGGCTGATTTCGGCCAAGGTCGATCGGTTCGACGCGGACTACGCGCCTGGCTACGACGTCGGCGAGCTGGTGCGCCTCGTGGAAGGCGGCGGCTACCGGGGCAAGTACTCGATCGAGATCACCAGCCCGCCGGCCGACATCGTGCGCGGCTCGCGGACTGCGACGGAGATCATCCAGACGAACCTCGCGAGCTAGACGACGCCGGCTGGCCGAGGTCCGCCGGCTGGAGGAATGGCTCCGGCCGCGCTCGCCGCCGCCGCTCGAAGAACTCCCGTTCGGCTCGTGGTCCGATGCAGGTGCGCTCGCCTGGGCGTTTCTCGCCGGGCGCCTTGCCGTACGGCGAGGCGTGCTCGATCTCCGCGTTCATCTCGGCGCCGATGACGACGACGAGCCCGGAGATGTAGAGCCAGAGCATCAGGACCATCACGCCGCCGATGGCCCCATACGTTTCGTTGTACGAGCCGAAGTTCACGACGTAGAACCGGAATCCCAGAGAGCCGACGAGCCAGAGCGCCGTGGCGAGCACCGAACCTGGCGTGAGGAACACCCAGTCCTGGTCGACGTCGGGTGCGAAGTAGTAGATGAGGCCGAACGCGAAGGCCACCAGCGCGAACACGATCGGCCACTGCAGGATCGTCCAGGTCCACTCGAAGGCGGTGCCCAGCCCGAACCGATCCGCCACGCTGCTGGCCAGCTCCGGCCCGGCGACGACCAGCGCAAAGGACAGGACGATGAAGGCCGCCACGCCGATGGTCAGCAGGATCGCCGTGAGGCGCTGTCTCCACCAGGGGCGTGCGTCCTCGACGTCGTAGGCGCGGTTGAGCGCGTCGATGAGGGCGACCATCGCGGCCGAGCTGCTCCAGAGCGCAGCCAGCGCGCCGAACGTCATGATGCCTCCCTGGTCGCTCTCGGCGAGCTTCAGCAACTGCTCGCGCACGATGGCGATCACGTCTGGCGGCGCGGCGCCGCCCATCATCGCGACGATCTGGTTGATCACGTCGGCGCTGGCGAAGAGGCCTGCCAGCGCGATCAGGAAGAGCAGCGCCGGAAACAGCGCCAGGAAGAAGTAGTACGCGAGCTGGGCCGCCAGGCCGAGCCCGTTGTCGGCCTGCGTTTCCCTCACCGTGCGCTTGAACAGCTCGCTCCAGCTCAGCGAGGTCTTGAAGTACGCGAGCACATCGCCCGAGTTGCAACCTTTCGGCCAAGCAGACAGGCGACGGCGGCGCAGCGCGGCACAATCGCGCGTCGCGCTCGCCGGCACCCGCACGCCCTGCATGGCCGCAGGGCGGTCATCTTCCGGATCGCGCGGGACAGCATGCGCTCCGGCGTTCGCCGGCCGCCTGTGATACGCTTCAAAGTGACCTCAGTGGGTTGCGCGGTCGTTCGGTCCTCCGCAACCACATCCCGCTGACCCAGCAGTGTCCTGGAGTCCCCATCGGGTGCTGCGGGGTCGCGCGCCGTGATGTTCATCGTCAACCCGAGTGTTGCCGAAGGCTGCGTGAGCCTTGCGCGCCGACTTCACCCACCACAGGTCCCATCACGTGCGGTGGCGGATTGCGCACGCCGAGGAAGGGAAACGATGAAGAAGATGGTGAACGTGGCAGGTGGAGTGCTCGTGGCCCTCGTGGCTGCGACGGCGATGGCAGGGCCGGTGAGCCCGATGGTGGCGACGCTGGAGGCGCGTGGGCAGGAAGCCCGCCGCACGTCGACGTTGCGCGGCACGATCAAGTCGGTCGACGATGCGACGGCAGTGATCGTGCCGGCCGAGAACAAGAAGACGGAGGTTCCGTTCAAGCTCACGCCGGGGACGGCCAAGACCGGTGCGTGCGGCGCCGGCGATACCGTGACGGTGAGCTACTACTTCGAACAGGGCCAGCGCGTCGCGACGGCGCTCGCCGGCAAGACCAGCAAGTAGTCAGCCCGCCCGGACTCTCGTCCGGGCGGATCCGACGTGTACCGGAGCGCCGGCTCCCTCTGGGCTGGCGCTCTAGCTTTTCATCGCCTTGAGCGCGGCCACGCTCGCCTTCGTCATCTCCATGTTCTGCTCGACGAAGAAGTTCTTCACGCCGCCGGTGCGCGCGGCCGCGAACGTCCCTGCCCAATCGAGCCCGCCCTGGCCCACCGCCGTCTGCGCGTAGCCGCCGCCGCGGCCGTTGACGACCGGCGTCCGGCCGGCCTTGATGTCGAGATCCTGCACGTGCATCGAGAAGAACCGGCCCGGGTGCTTCTTGAAGTACTCGGACGCGACCATCCCGACGCTGTAGGTCGACATCTGGAACTGGAAGCCGATGAGCTTCGGATCGGTCATCTGGATGACGTGATCGTAGACGAACGTGCCGTCGGGCAGCTTCACCAGGTCGAACGCCTCGTTGTGCGCGCCGGCGCGCATGCCGGCCCTGACGATCTGCTCGGCCATCTTGTGGAACTGATCGACGAGCTGCTTGGCCTCGTCGAGCGGATTCGGTCCACTGATCGGCTGCCCGGGAATCGCGCTCTTGATCGTCGGCACCATGATCTGCTCGAGGCCCATGTCCTTCGACCAGGCGATCGCCCGCTGCAGGTTGTCGCGGAGCTCAGTGAACATGAAGTGGCAACTGATCGCCTTGAGACCGTTGTCTTCGATCTGCTTGCGCACGGCCTTGGGATCGCTCATCAGGCTGTTGAACTCCTGATAGAACGTGCCACCCGGAAGGGAACCGCACAGTTCGATCTGATCGACGCCGATGCTCTTGAGCTGCTTGAGCAGGTCGACGAACTTGCCGTCGGCGATCAACTGCCGGTGCGGATACGTCTGACTCCCGATGGGCAAGCCGAGCGGGTTCGCGCCGACCCGCGCGCCGCCGGCGGCCAGCACGCCCGCCATCGCCGATCCGACCGCCGACTTCTCCAGGAACTCACGTCTCGAGATTGCAGCCATCCTTCTCTCCTCCGAATGGAGGATTGTAGTCCAGGATCCGCACCCCAGGGGGGCAACGGTCCGGCACGTCCCGCTCGAGACGGGGAGGAGCCGATTCGAACTACCGTCATGGCCGCCGCCGGCGACCGCCGAATGCCGATCTCGACACGGAAACCTCGCCGAACCGAACGACGGCGCGCTGCATGACCGGATGAGCGCCTCGTCGGCTATGCTGTTCCCCATTCAGATGACATTCGAGCCCTTCCGCAGCCCGGCGTTCGAGGTGACGGGGTCGAGCGGGATGGCCGATGGATCGATCCACGGACATCGGCAGGCCCGCGCATCGAGTTGCGCATGGGGGGAACGGCATCGGCGAGATTCGAATCCTCGCCGAGCAGCAGTTGGGGGACGCATGAGACGACGACTCGGGATCTTTGTTTTCGCACTGACGGCTGCGGCGGCAGGGGTGACGATGCCGCTGACGCTGCACGGGCAGATCGGCACGTTCGCTCCGGACTGGACGTTCACGGGCGCCGCGCTGACGGGCACGCGCCAGGTCGGCCAGGCGAACTGGACGGCAACGAACGGCGAGATCGTCGCGGTGCCGTCGTCGCCAGCGGGCGGATGGCTGCTCCTGCCGGGCGGCTTCCAGGACGTGCAAGTCGGCGGTGAGTTCAGGTGCAGCGGCGAGTGCAGGGTGGGCGTGATGCTCAGGTCAGAGACCGCGCCCGACGGCACGAAAGGGCTCTACGGCGTGCTCGCCGGCGGCGCGCGGGCCGCACAGGCGATCGTCGTCGGCGCCGACGGTGCGATCGGCGCGCCCGAGCCGCTCACCCGTCCGGCGCCCGGGCAGTACCGGCTCGCGCCGCCGGCGCCCCAGCCCGGTGCGGCCGGTGCACGCGCAGGCGGAGGTGGCGGCGGCCGCGGCGGCGCCGCACCAGCCCCGGCGATGCCGTTCACGTCGAAGTTCCCGCCGGCGCCCTCCGACGCGCTCAGGCCGAACGACTGGAACCAGTTCGAGCTGATCGTCGATGCCGACATCCTCCGCGTGGCCGTCAATTCCTACCGGCCCGCCGGCTACTTCGACGGCTCGAACGGCCTCGTCGTGGCGACCGACGGCAAGGGCGGCGGCTACGGCCCCGTGGCGCTCTACGTCGGCGGCACCGGCGAAGTCCGGTTCCGGCACCTGGCCCTGAAAGATCTGAACCGGCGGATCACGCCGGCGCCGAACGTGTCGGCCCGCTTCCGCGCGCAGCACATCGAGGACTTCTATTACGGCTGGTCGATGGCCGCCGGCGACTTCAATCACGACGGCGTGCTGGACGTGACGACCGGCAACCGCTACTACCTCGGACCGAAGTTCGAGGAGTCGCGCGAGCTGTACCTGGGCCAGCCGTACAACCCGGCGAAGGAGTACGGACCCGCCATGGTCAACTACGCCGCCGACTACACGGGCGACGGTTGGGACGACATCCTCGTTGTCGAATCGCGGCCGCCGGTGCTGTACGTCAACCCGCGCGGCGAGAGCCGCCGCTGGACGCGTTACGCGATTTCGCCAGCGGTGACCTCGGAGGCGATCGCCTTCAAGGACGTCGACGGCGACGGCAAAGCCAACCCGATCTTCGCCGGCGGCAACGTGGTGCAGTGGATCGCGCCCGACCCGGCGAATCCGACGGCGCCCTGGAAGGTTTACGTGGTGTCCACGCCTGGACCGCCAGGTGCCAGCATCCACGGCGTGGGCGGCGGCGACGTCAACGGCGACGGCCGGCTCGACATCGTCGTGCCGCACGGGTGGTACGAGCAGCCGGCGAGCGGCCCGACGACCGTGCCCTGGACGTTCCACCAGGAAGCCTTCGGCCGCGCCGGCAACGCCGGCGGCGAGTTCGAGATCTTCGACGTCAACGGCGACAAGCTGCCCGACATCGTGACGTCGCTCGCGGCGCACGGCTTCGGCCTCGCGTGGTACGAGCAGAAGAAGAGCGCGAGCGGCGGCGAGCGCACGTGGGTCGAGCACGTGATCATGGGAGACTTCGCCGCGAAGAACCCCGGCGGCGTCACCTTCACCGAGCTGCACGCGCTGACCGCGGCCGACATCGACGGCGACGGCATCAAAGACATCGTCACCGGCAAGCGCCGCTGGGCGCACGAGGAGAGCTACGTCGATCCCGATCCGATGGGGCCGGGCGTCGTCTACGTGTTCCGCACGATTCGCGATCCCAAGGCGCCGGGCGGCGCGCGCTTCCAGCCCGAGCTGATCCACAACCGCTCTGGCGTCGGATCGATGGTGCAGACGGCCGACCTCAACAAGGACGGCGCGCCCGACGTGATCGTGGGGACCAATACCGGCGGCTGGATCTTCTGGAATCAGCGGCCGGCCGCAAGAGGCCGATAGCCCGCTGGTCCGTTGGTGGTCGAGCCGGAGGCGTCAGCTCACCGGCTCGACCCCATCCATGCGTCCTGAAGGTTCACGTCTCGTGGTTCACCGGGCCGGGCGGATGTCGGGCGCGGCGGACGAAGCGCCGGCGGTCTTCTTCGTCGCCGTGCCGGCCATCTGCGCGGCGCCGTCTGCGAAGTCCAGGTAGGCGTCGACTTTGTCGTTTCCCGGCGTGAGCGTGATGACGGCGCCGACGGCTGTGCCCTGATAGTCGAAGGCATAGCGCAGCACGAGGCTCGGACCGGCTTTCGACAGATCGGTCACGGCCGACTTCCCCATCGCCGACGAGGCGACTTCGCCGACGACTTTGCCGTCGACGACCTTCAAGGTCACGTCGAAGGTCGCAGGCCCGTAGTTGCCGTTGGCCGAGACCGTCCACTCGCCCAGAAACGCCTCGACGTTGGTCGGCGTCGCGGGCACGGCCGCCGGTGCGCTCTGCGCGGCGACGTGACCCGCGCCGATACCGAAGACGAATGCCGCCATCAGCGCGAGCCGAATGCTGTTCACGATAGTCCTCACAAGACCTCCTGACCGTTCTGTGGCGCGCGCAAGGGACCCGGGCGGCCCGGCGCATGTCTGTTCGCGCAGCGGCCGGCGTCTGCGTCGCCACGACGCAGACCGGGCGTTCGAGCACAGCGAGAGTGTAGACGAGTCTCGGCGGCGGGAGGACGAACGTGGGACACGGACCCGGGGCTCCCAATCGGAAGCCCCGGGGTGAGTGGCTGCAGCCTGAGCGCCTAGCGCGCCGCGGGCGCGGCGGCCGGCTTCTTCCTCAGGTTCTCGAACACGTAGGTGCCGATGTTGACCGAGACGACGATGTCGTTCATGCCGTCTTTGTTCATGTCGGCGATGACCATGTGGGACCCGGCGCCCGAGCGGTTGTGCACGAGCTCGGGCACGAACTCCGCGCCGCCCGGTGCCTGCTTGTTCCGGACGAGCCGGTACGCGTAGATGACCGGTTCCCCCCACGGATCCGGATCCGTGTAGCCGAAGTGCGACATGTAGCGCTTGCCGGTCACGAGATCCGGCAGGCGGTCGCCGTCGACGTCGCCGCAGGCCGCGGCGTGCGGCTCGGTGAACGTCACGTCGCCGGCGTTCTTCGTGAGGAAGTTGTCCATGATGATGTGCTCGACGAACGAGATGTTGCGGTTCGCGTCGCGCTTCTGCTCCCACCACGCCAGGCCGAACCCGTGGCCTTCCATCGGGCCGAACGCGTCGAGCAGGCCGTCGCCGTTGACGTCGAACGTGCAGATCTCCGCGCCGCCGGCGCCGCCCTGCGAGGCGCCCCACCGGCCGAACGCCGTCGGATGGTGCGTCCACGGCCCTTCGGGCGTGCCCTTGGCGGGCTGTTCCCACCACCCGTAGGCGTTGAGGTAATCCGCGCGGCCGTCGCCGTTGACGTCGCCCACACCGAGCCCATGCCCGATGTTGACGCCCCACGGTCCCGGCTCCGAGATCGTGTGCGTCGTCCACATCGCGGTCGGGTTCGCCGGATCCCACTTGGCGGAATCGAACGTCGAGTACCGCAGCGTATTCATGCCGGCGTGGATCAGGTCGGGCCGGCCGTCGCCGTCGATGTCCTTGAAGAGCGTCTCTTCGTTGCCGACCGGCTGGATGGTGATGTAGTGCGGCCAGAGCCGCGACTGGTTCTGCGGGTTGACGTAGAGGTTGCCGATGCCGTTGCCGGCGTTGCCGCTCATCGACAGCACGTCGGGCCAACCGTCGCCGGTGAAGTCGTAGGCGAGGTTCACCATGGCCGGCTGCGGGTATTCGGCCGTCGGGTTGAACGAGTGCGGCGTGTAGACCTGCCGCTGGATCGCGAAGTTCGGGCCGAAGTAGGCGTAGGCGCCCGCGACGACGTCCTGATTGCCGTCCTTGTTGAAGTCGGCGACGGCCGCGCTCCAAGCGTAGTAGTGCGGGTCGAGACGGACGGCGCGCCAGTTCTGGCCCGTGCGATCGGGCCCCCACGCGCGCACGAGCGCGTCCTTGTACATGAAGTTCTTGAACCGCGC